>JBBTRW010000099.1:0-16405 GCA_038064995.1 Patescibacteria group bacterium
AGGATCAATAAATGCGAAACCACGTCCGTCCAGCATGTCTTGCAAAGCTAGGTTTTCTAATAGAACTGATTTACCAGTACCGGTCTGACCAATAACATAGGTATGTCTTCGACGATCATTCTCGCTAAGTCGTATTTCTTTTTTGACAGCGCGAAAGACGTTTACGCCTAGCAATAGTCCTTTATCGGGTACAAAGTTTGGTCCATCAACTTGTTTTGCAGCCTGTCGTTCTACCTGCGAAGTCGGTATACTGCTTTGGTCGGGCAGGTGAAATATAGTTGCTAGCTCTATGCTATTTAAAATGTTGTTTTTTATGTTCTGAGGAAAAAAGCGAAATATAAATGCTGTTGTAAATTGTTCAATGTTGTTAGTAACACTGAACTTAAATCCGTTTTTGTTTGGTGAGTCAAACAGAGAGAATGCCGCTACTATATTCTTTACCAGTGTTTGTGATTGAGTCGCGGTATTTGACGAAGCAATAACCCGTATCAACGTCTCATAGGCAGGATATCTGGTCTTTTCTTCAATCGAATCTATATGCGACTGCTCTAACGATGTAACTTGATGATCGCCACCCTCTTTTTTCTCTCCAGTTGCTGGCGGTTTCCATAACATCTCTAGAATTCCGGTACCTATTGGCGCACCAGCCTTGCTATTTTTACCCTGACGAATTTTCTGGGTAACCTTACTAGAACTCTTTGACCAACCTTCGGGTGCGGGACGCAGCAATATCTGTATTGCAGCCCCATCCTCTTTATTTGCCCCAGAAAGTGCATTCAGTAGCGCTATCATTGCGTCACGTTTTGACTCTTCGAATGTTGCAATCGGATACGAATAATCATTTTTTAATGTTAATTCACCACCGATAGTTCCGCTTATTCTGCCGGTTTGGCTAAATATGTTTTGTTCTTCGACTTCCTCTAGCGATGCAACTGGATAAGCAGCCGTAACCGCCTGACGTATAACATCCACTAATACTACTGGAACAACTACATAATAACTAACCATGCCAGCCTTTACGGTTACTTCGAATGCTATGTGCCGTTGTCCAAATAACTTGCTTTTGAATCCCTTCGTAGCAGTGCTGGCGATAATATTATACATAACCTGAGCCTGAGATATAGCTTCTTGGGTTACATCTCGCGCATCCCTGCCACCGCCCTCTATGTCATCGCTGGTGGGTGGTAGATGAATACGTAGCGGTATCATCTTTAAGCCACGTTCGTAGTTTTTAGCCTCGCGCAGTGACTGACGATATAAAAAGTATATACCCGCTGCGATAGCTGCGCCTATCGATCCAAATACAAATAAAGTTACTAGAAATCCAGCCACCTGCTTACCACCTCACTACTGTTCATCAGGCATCTTAACCTGTTTACCATATCGTTTTTGCATGTAATCCGCCTGTAGCTTACTGACCTCTCTCTCTTTGGCGTATGGATCGCCCTTGGTCTGATTGATAACTTTTTTTGCCTTGTTTACCCATTCTTTTTCAATAACATCCTCGTCCGCGGCCACTGGTGGCGCTTGGACTACGCCGTCACCGTCACCAGCAACATCATCCTGAATTGGCGGTTGTATCGTAGGTAAAGTCGTCGCTGTACCCAAAGCTGGGTCTTGGGGCGCTATCGCGCCACGCTCGTGTGATTCGTTGCCTCCTATTTGCTCTAGGGCACCGATAGGTACTTTCTCTAGTTTTCGGTTTAAATCAGGAGAAGTGGCAATCTCTGGAGATTGCTCGGGGGTATTTTTTGGAGCGTTTTCTAGGTTATTTGCTTGAGGTTCCATATATTTCAATTATAGCATAATTTATAGATAGAAATGCCTAGTTTTAGCTGCGTCTAATGACGTAAAAAATTGCTAATCCGACAAAGCCAAGTACCAGCAAAACATCTCTGATCGTCAACTGATTAACCGACTGCATCGCTAGCAGCAGTACTGGCATAAAGGCTATAATAGACGCCACATAGTAACTGAGTCTCCAGTTAAACGGCTTGTTTTCCCGACGAGACATAAAAATACGGAAAAGGCTGCTTTTTCTAAAAAAGGCAAACACAAGATGTAGCATGATAAAAAACAGGCTTGCCCAAAACAGATACAGCAGAATAAACACAAACAAAATTCCCAGCGGACCAATGGTCCCTGGGTTGGTAGAGTTCAAAATGTATAGCAATAAAATCAAACTGATTACCGGTGTAAAATAAATCCCATACCAAAGTTTTTCTACAACTTGATTGAACATAACACCAGGATATCAGAAAAAAAGAGCCTTGGCGACGAATCCGCCGCTGTAATTGAATATTGGGCGCTCGTCGCCGAAGGCGGCGTGACCGCTCACAATCAACTTTAAGGAAGATTGGAGCATATCGTGTATGCGAACTATCTACCTTGATGGTAAACGTTCTGCAATAAATTACTCAACGCAAACATTTTTGTTTTTGACTGAGCAACGACGGCACAATCAAAATGATTATGACGTCATGTTTCAGTCAATTATTTTTGCGGAGCTATGGAATGTACTAGCCTTTCTAAGTGTTTGTTTTGCTTTAAAAGCTTGTATTTATTTTTAGCACAAATATACATAAGCGTCAATACATTTTTAGATGTTTTTGTTGTAAAATAGTAATAGAATATTATTTAACTGATCATAGAATATTTTTTACATCGATTTTATCGTTGTACTGAATACATCTTTTAAAGCTTTAGTCTTTCTTATTTACTAAAATAAAACATATATTAACTGTATACAGAACAAATTTCATTTTTGTAAAGCAGCTAATGGACAGATCTATCACGGCTGCTATTTTTTTAAAAGCAAGTTATATTTTTCTGCATTACAGCAAGCTATAATGCATGTACTATTGTATTAAACATCATCAAGCAAGACTGGCAGAATATCTTTATGTGCATAGATTATGTAAATTGTTGTTATTTGTCCAGTATCCGAATTTTCATATTATATATACATTTTTTATGTCACAAAAACGCTGGTTAAGCACAATTAGACAATTTGATTTTGCCTGAAAGCGTATCTTTAATTATTTGTTTTGCCGTTCAGGACTAATTGATCAGCTTTTAGCGCCGCACTCATACCGCTTGTCTTACATTACCTAGATAATTGGGCGTACGGACTGGAAATTAACATAAAAAATACAATTTTATAGTTTTCCACAAGAAAAATTTCATGTAAAAATAGTGTTGACATTAGCGTTTTGGCGCGATATTATAGGGGTAACTCTTGAATAAAAAACTTACTCAGGGGTTCAAAAACAAAAAGGTCTCCAAACTTAAAACAACCGCTACTCGCAGGCGGTTGTTTTTTCTATATATGGATAATTCCTGGTGGAGCTGCCGGGAATTGCGCCCGGGTCCGATTGGTAACTGATTACTTATCTACAAGTTTAGCTATTTCTAAAATTTTTACGACTTCGACTTGCTATGGAAATAGCAAAACACAAGTAAAGTCGCTTAGGTAAATCTTATTTTGTTTCGCCTTTACCCGAAAACAAAACCAGCAACATAAATATGACGCTTAATTAGCAGTATGTTGCCTAAGCTAGTAAGCGGCTTTAGAAATTAAACTAAAGCTGGCGCAAAGGCAGGAGCCTTGAAAGCGTTAGCTAACGTAGCAAGAACTGACTTTACTTTTGCAATTGGATTTACAATTAATTAACACTTACGGTGTTGGTCGACTTGCAAAGTAATCTGTTAATGTCCTATCGTCGAAAGCTATGGTCAGCCCCACGTGTATGCATATTTTATCATAACTTGTCGGTTATTACCATTAGTGTTTTACTAGAATGAATATGGTGGGAACAATATTTTCAGCTACAAACGTTGGCTTTGATGGCCAAATTATAGAGGTAGAATGCGACGCAAGTCGGGGTTTACCCGGTTTGCAAATAGTAGGACTAGCCAACAAGGCTATCGACGAAGCGAAAGAACGGGTGCGAAGTGCTATCAAAAATTCACACCTCGAGTTCCCTGCATCAAAGGTTACGATTAACCTGGCTCCTGCTAACTTACCAAAGGATGGCGCACAGTTTGACTTACCTATTGCCCTAGCTATTCTATCTGTTAGCGGACAAGTAGGATCTAAGGATACTAAGGACTGCGTATTTGCAGGCGAGCTATCGCTTGACGGTAACCTGCGTTCTATCCGTGGTGCGATAAATATAGCGGAAACAGCAAAGAAACATGGTGCAACTCGCCTGTTCCTACCAAAGGAAAATGCGCCTCAGGCTGCTCTTATTAAAGGGATAGAGGTCATTGGGGTTAGCTCGCTGAGTGAACTTTTCCTTCACCTAAAGAAAGAAAAGCTGATAGAAGCCCGAGTGTACCAAAGCAAAACTAATCGCTTAACTAGATCTAAAATAACCATAGACGACGTCTACGGACAGCCGATTGCAAAACGAGCCTTATCTATAGCTGCAGCTGGACATCACAATATTCTTTTCACTGGATCGCCCGGAACAGGCAAAACAATGCTCGCCAAAGCCCTTGTCGACCTCTTGCCGCCACTTTCTTTAACAGAACAGATACAGGTAACAAAATTACATAGCCTATCCGGAGAGGTGGCCTCGGAGGCTCTGCTGGATCGCCCTTTTCGCTCGCCACATCATACTTCTAGCCACATATCTCTGGTTGGTGGTGGACGAAACCCCGTGCCAGGAGAAGTCAGCCTGGCACATTTGGGCGTATTATTCCTCGACGAATTACCTGAATATCCTCGATCCAGCCTAGAGGCAATGCGACAGCCCTTAGAAGACAACGAAATCCATATCTCGCGCGCGAACAGCAGAGTCAGCTTTCCGGCAAATTTTATGCTAGTGGCTACTCAGAACCCATGTCCATGTGGTTATTATGGTGACAATCTGCGCGAATGCAGCTGCAGTACTACGCAAATTCTGCAATACCAAAAGAAAGTTTCTGGACCTCTATTAGACCGCATTGATCTTGTGGTGCATGTTGGCCGCGTACCCCATGATGAACTGTTACAAAAAACTAACCTACAACAAGCCGATACGATAAGATTACAGATTGAAAATGCAAGAACACTGCAGCGAAAAAGATACGGCAAATCCACAGTCAATAACGCTACCCTGAGCAGTAGGCAAATAAAGAATCAGTTAAAACTTGGCGAAGATGTGCGGGTATTGCTGTCGCAGGCGTCAGATAGACTGGGGTTGACCACCAGATCATATTTCAAAATTATCAAAGTCGCACGCACCATTGCCGACCTAGACCAAGAGCCCCAGATAACAACAAAGCACATATCAGAGGCGTTGCAATACAGAGCCACAGAAAAAACGTTGTAGCTTAGAGACTATGCTTGCACCCCAATACGTAATCTGTTAGAATGTCTGGATAGAAACTAATACAAACGTTAATGGGAGTGCCTGAAGATCAATAAGTCGGTACGTATCAACCAGGCCATACGCGCCTCAGAGCTACGGGTTATAGGAGAGAGCGGCGAGCAAATTGGTATTTTGTCTCGTCAAGAAGCTCTGAAAGCCGCAGAAGATGCTGGGCTAGACTTGGTTGAAATATCACCTAGCGCTAGTCCCCCGGTCGCTAAAGTTATCGACTGGGGAAAGTATCAGTACCAAAAGACGAAAGAGCTGCAGAAAGCTCGCGCCAAAAGTAAACCTAGCGAATTGAAACAGATTCGAATAGGCCTAAAGATTGGCGCAAACGATCTTGATATCAAGCTCCGCAAAGTACGTAAGTTTCTAGAGGAAGGTCACAAAGTCAGATTGACAGTAGTCTTTAAGGGACGTGAGATGGCCCACAAAGAGCTAGGGTTTGAGATGATTAAACGAGTCCAAGATCTACTTGGCGATGAGATTGTGACCGAACAACAGCCTAGCATGGCTGGTAGAAATTTAAGTATTACTGTAAGGAGTAAATAACGTGCCAAAGATGAAAACCCACAAAGGAACCGCAAAGCGAGTTAAAATAACTGGCAGTGGTAAGCTTTTGCGTCGTCGTGCTTTTGGCGGTCATTTACTGGCAAAGAAAAGCGCTAGCCGTAAAAGACGAATTGGTTCAAACGCTGAAATTACAGGTTCAATTCGCAAGAATATAAAGAAAGCTTTAGGAGTATAGAAGATGAGAGTTAAAAGAGGTGTAGCCGCACGCGCCAAGCATAAAAAGATGCTAAAGCGTGCCAAAGGCATGCAACATAACCGAACACGAAGCTTCCGTCTTGCAAAACAAGCGGTTATTCGTTCACTTCAGTACGCTTACCGTGATCGACGCAATAAAAAGCGCGATCTCCGTGGCTTGTGGATCACACGTATCAACGCTGCAGCCCGAGAAAACGGTACGACATATGGTCAATTGATTAGTGGATTAAAAAAAGCGAATATTGAGCTTGATCGAAAAATTCTCGCAGAGCTAGCGGCAAAAGAACCTGCAGTATTTAGCGAAGTCACCAAAACAGCTAAATAAAAATCTTATAAACACTAAAAAACCTCCTATAATGGAGGTTTTTTAGTTGGTAGATTATCTATAAGCCGGGTTCTGTCGTGAACAATCATCTATCTAGATCTCGATTTGCATCGAGATTCAAGCGGATTAAATCGATTTGCTCTAGCGGATAACTAATATGAACAAATCCCTTGCAGCCAACAGGGTTTACCTCCCTCGTACGTCACCGTACGACGCTGTGAGCTCTTACCTTGGGAGTTAACGCCGCAAGCGGCTAGAACTCCCATCCCGACAAGTCGGGACACTCGTTTCACCTTTTCCCCGACAAGTCGGGGTAGTTTCGTTTCTGTGGCACTTTCCCTAAGGTCGCCCTTGGTTGCCGTTAGCAACTGTCGTATCCTACGCTGCCCGGACTTTCCTCCCCGACAAGTCGGGGCGATTGCCCAATAATCTACCTCTATTATTATACCCTATTTATTAGCGTGTTCGTCCAAAATTTTATTTACCAGGCTATCGGCAAGCTGATTAAACTCTCTGCGAACATGAGTAAATGTCACTTTCTTAAACTTTGGCATCAACAGTTTGATTTGTTCGTGTATGGGCCATAGGTCACGGTTTTTGATCTTGTATACACCGTTTAACTGATTGACTACTAAATTACTGTCCAGGCGAAAGTCGACAACTTCGGCGCCCAGTTCACTTGCTTTTTTCAAGCCAAAAAACACAGCTTGATATTCGGCTTGATTATTGGTTGTAACGCCCAAATATGATCCGCCATCAGCAATTACTTGCTCGCGGCCATTCATTATAACAAAGGCCGCTGCGCTTGGACCTGGATTTCCGCGAGATCCTCCATCTGAATACAAAATTAATGCATTTTCTGATGAATTTTTTACATCAATATTATTGTGACTAATCTCGTGTACTAAAGTTAGCTGCTCGCTCTCGTCAAGACCAAGCAGTATTTGTGTTGAATTAGTAATTTCATTCAGTTGTGTATCTGACAACTTTTGCCAAACGTATTTATCGTACCGTTGGCTTAGTTTTATATTGCTATCTGCGGGACTTAGGCTAACCAAATAAAGAACAAATACATACTGTACGTCAGTATTATCGGGATCTATAAAGCTAACTACGTCAAAAAGCTGGGCTGTTTCGATACCTACTGAAAAATGATTGCGCAAATAACGACTCAGCGCCTCTTTGGGCTGCTCTCGAAACTCTACGCTGCCTCCGGGTAGCTCGTACTTGCCCAGTATTGATGATCGGCCGGCCGCCCTTCTGGCTAGTAAAATCTTTCCGTCTTGTTTTACCATTGCCCTAACCGAAATTTTTTGTCTCATATAATAAATTCTTTTCTTTTGTGATTTTCTGGTTTATACATCAATACTGAAAGGCCCGAAGCTGTGATGCAAGACATTTCCTCGCTTTTCGCAAGGTGGGTGCTCTCATTATTACTCCACAAAGCAATATAATATTGAGCTCCCTATATATAATCTGTTAAGAAAAATCTATGCACCTGTGCTAGGGGCTGGTTTTATTATATCACTACCCCAAAAATAGCGCTGAAAATTCCCAAGAAAAAATCGATAGCCAGTTGCATATACATACCAATATACTGAGAAAACAGCAAAATAATAGCAAATACCACCAACAGTCCATACTGTTCAACACCAGCCAAGAATACTCGTACACTATCTGGCGCTAGATAATACAGCAATCTAGATCCATCCAACGGAGGTATAGGCAGAATATTAAATATAAAGAAACCCAAGTTTACTAGAACCCAAATCTGTAAAATATAGCCGAGTATCCCGTCACTACTAAATAGCGCTAATATCCCGAAACCTATAAATGCCAACAAAAGATTACTAATAGGCCCGACTATACCAACCAGCATCGCGCCAAATTCGCCCCATCGAACATTTTGTGGATTAAATGGTACCGGCTTTGCACCTCCAAATATAGGCGCCCCTGTTATAGCCAGAATTATGGGTAGTAATATTGTCAAAAATGGATCAATATGCGCCAACGGATTAATCGTTAACCTACCCTCGTGCTTCGCTGTATCGTCACCTAGCCAATAGCTGACAAAGGCGTGAGTCATTTCGTGAAGTGTCATTGAAATTAAAATAACACCTAGTAAAATGGCAATTTGTACAAAGTTAATATCCATGTACTATCCAGTATAACAAACTAAATCGTTGACTTTGGCCCCTAAAAATAGTAATATTGATTACTGAACTAATTAAAAGGAACACCCATGACAGCAAGATGCGAGTTAACAGACAAAGGTAAACAACACGGTCACAATGTAAGCTTTTCTTTGCGTCGCACAAAAAGGGTTTTCAAGCCGAACCTGCAGAAGAAAACCTTTGTTCTAGATGGCAAAAAAGTCACAATGACAATCAGCACCCAGGCTATCCGTACCTTAAAGAAAAAAGGTGTTCTAGCTAACTAAACCTTAATTCAAATCAAAAAAAGCCACGACCTAGGTAGTGGCTTTTTTATATTAAAATCTAGCTTCGATTTAATTCATACACTGTTCTAGCGGCAGGAACAATACCATTTTTAATCTTTAGCTTGTCAACTACTTCGTGCTCTTGGGCACTCATCTCTTTCAAAAAGCTCGACAAATCATCCTGAGCAACATCATACTTTACAGCTTTATCTGCATAATGTACTGGAATAACAATTCGAGGATCAATCTGATTCACAATCTTTACCGCAGCATGAGCGTCTAATGTATAGTTATTACCGCCCACTGGCACTATCAAGATATCAACCACACCAATACCTTCTAGCTGCGCTTCATCCAAGACGTCTTGGATGTGTCCCAAAATGGCAATTCTAGCTCCGCCCACCTCTAGTCTATAAACAGTTACCTTGCGACCATTCGCGTCCTTAAGCCGAGGCACTGAAATACCCTTGATAGACACACCAGATACTTCGTATTCGCCAGAACCATTTATTAAGATCTTTTGGTCATTATCGATTGCCAAATCCGTATCAGTAACCAGTTCAATTGCATCAGTTATCTTCAAGTCCTTTAGTCCGACACTAGACAGTTTTGGGTCAACCACAACGTTAACAGACGAGCCTGACTTGATTGTAATAGCAGTTGCACCTTTATATTCGATTTCCATTTTTATTCTCTCTCCTTACTTACTAATTATTCCATTTACGTCCAACGCAACAACGTGCTTGCCATCAATAATCTCTGTCACAAAGCGATCTTTCACGCCAAGACGGTAGCTAAAGTCATCATATCTTAACGTTGCATAGTTCAATGTTCGATGTTCGTCTTCTTCTAAATCTTTTACAAACTTTTTCAGCTTTGTTTTTGGAATAGATCCGACGATCAATAAATCGACCTTACTGTGCGCCCCACTAACAAATGACCCGCTTAGTATTACTGCTTTTACCCCCGTCAGGTGCTTCAAGCGTTTTGGCCAATCGGTTGTAGAGCTAATCGCAGAACTAAGCTCGCTAGAACTTTCTTTGCCAGCAAATATTTGCTTTAGCGGCTTATAATGTACATAATCCTGGTCAATTTCGTAATATAGTTTGTTATCAACACTATCACTTTTTATAACGCCAACATTTAACATATTTGCTAGTTCACGGCGGACAGAATTTATTTGTTCATCTACTCGTCGTGTAATTTCTCGTACATAAAAGGCTCTACCGGGATTATTTAAAAACAAATACAGCAATTTCACCCGTGTTTTTGAACCAAATAAGGTATCGATCATTGTTTGTTATTTTCCTCCTGATTTGATACTCATCATATCATTTTTGTTCAATCTTGGCGAGCATCTAAACATTCTGTAATGTATTCAAAAGCCTCGTCGCGCGACTTCCACTGAATAAAATCATGTCTCTTTAACCAGGTCAGCTGTTTTTTTGCTAAACGCCAGTCCTGAGTAATATATTTTTCTTTGGCTTGCTGCATTGTCAGCTTTTCGTCTAGCATTTCATGTACTATTGGGTATATATTTCCCGACATTGATTCGTGTTTCCAGCCATACTTTTCGCCCAATAATTTTGCCTCTTTGACTACTCCACTTTCAAAAAAGTGTTCAGTTCGCTGAACAATTCTTTTACGAAGCTCGTCTTTTTTTGTTGCTATCGCAACAACAATGCTTGTGCTTAAAAAATAATCATTACTTCTTACAACAACACCATTACGTTCTATATTTCTTACAACATGCCGTTTATTCTTGTGGTTTTTAGGTAAACTAATGTTGTTAGTTTTGCAATATACGTATAGCTCTTCTAGACTCGTTGCCTCTAGTTTTTTGCGCAGATCTTTGTCGTAATCAACATCAAATTTATAATCCAGAATGACACTGTCTATATACAATCCAGTACCTCCGACTAATATAGGTAACTTTCCTCGCAAACGCACGTCTTTAATAATCTTATTTGTCATTCGTTGAAAATCGGCTACAGTAAACCGCTGATCTGGCTTGACCACATCTAACATATGATGTGGAATTTGTTTTTGATCAACTTTACTTGGTTTTGCTGTGCCAATATCCATACCCCTATACACTGTTCTAGAATCAGCACAAATTATCTCACCATTATGCTTGGCAGCAACTTGCATAGCAATCTGACTTTTACCACTGGCCGTTGGGCCGGCAATAACAACTAGCGGCTGATGGGTGTCCATCTTTTTTCCTGAAAATCAGCTACTTTTAGATCTGTTATAACAAACCCCTCGCGCTCTAACGATTTTTGATGACTTAATTTGCCGCCATAATAACCAGACGCCAAGCCACCAAAGCGATTAACTACTCTGTGCCAGGGCAAATCGGTAGGACCAAAATGGGCTAAGCCGCCGACTATCCGTGCGCCGTTGGCTTGACCACATAGTAACGCGATATCTCCATAGGTCATCACTCTTCCCTTTGGTATAGTTGCAACCAAATCGTATACTTTTTGCCTAAAGTTTGCTTTTTTGACCACTAAAAAACTCCTCTACTTGCTTCCAGTCTGCAACTTTATTTATATTTACAGGTAAGTTATCTACTTTGTTCCAAGTATAGTTACCAAAAAGTAGAGTCTGTATACCGTGTTCGGCAGCTGTTTTACAATGTTTTACCTGATCATCTATCAAGTAATGAACTCCTATGTCTCTTAGAATTTCGCCTTTACCCTTTTGAATAGAATGGTCATTAACTTCGTCCCATATACCCGCAAAATGTATTTCTTTAAATATCCCTTCAAAATATTCGTTTATCCAATCTTCGGTGTCTTTTTTTGCAACAACTCGGCGCGCAGTTACGACTATTAGGTCATACTTTCTTGTAAGTTTTTTTAAAACTGGCAAGGCATCTTCAAGGTGGTTGTACTGCCTAAAGACTCTATCTGTGACTAAGGTGTCTGCTCGTACTACTGCTTCGTGATTTTCTACACCCCATAGCTCAGCCCAATGGTCGTGATAATCATTTGGCACTAAGTTTGTACCCCACTTTTTATTGCTAAATTCTACAAATCCCACAGCATTTGCCGCCAATACATCGTCGATATCTACAGCAATAACTTCTCTCGAGCTCATAACGAAGATTTTTGTACGCGTGACGTAGTTTCGTTAGCAATAGACGAAATTAGATTTTCATAGGGGTAAGCAGCCTCTAGGCGACCATGTACAGCAAAATCTTGGCGAACTCTAGGTGTTAAAACGCCAGATTGTAGCTCTTTTTCACCCACCACTACTATATAAGGCAGTTTCATGACCTCACCAGATCGTATTTTCTTGCTTACAGATTCATTTGTGCGGTCTGCTGTAGCACGAACACCATATTCTTTAGCAACGGCTAAAATTTTATCAACAAATTCATTCAGTTGAGGGCTGTCTTTCACCTGAATAATACGCATCTGTTCTGGCGCCAACCAGACAGGAAATTTACCGCCTGTATGCTCTATATACACACTCAAAAACCTCTCTATCGAGCCAAGCAAAGCACAGTGAATAATAACAGGTGTCTGTTTGTTGCCATCTTCGGCAGCATACTCTAGCTCAAAACGACTTGGCTGTACGAAATCTAGCTGTACTGTAGCTAACTGGTGTTCCCTACTAAGAGCGTCGGTAGCCATGAAATCTATCTTTGGACCATAAAAAGCCGCTTCTCCAGCTTCCTCAAAATAGTCTAGCTTACTTGCAACAACTGCATTTTTAAGCTGTTCCTGAGCAGACTGCCATAGTTTTTCATCTCCTAGATAAGTGTCATTTTCGTCACGATAACTCAGACGAACACGCAGGTTCATATCTACAGCTTTGTACATATCTACTGCAGCTACCAATAAATTACCAATTTCGGTCTCTATCTGATCTTCGCGACAAAAAACATGACTATCGTCTTGGGTGATAGAGCGCACCCTAGACAGTCCACCTAGCTCACCCGTTTTTTCATCACGATAGACTGTCGTTGTCTCGAGGTATCGCACCGGTAGGTCACGATAACTACGAGGCTTCGAAGCATAAATACGTGTATGGTGTGGGCAATTCATAGGTTTTAGCACAAATTCGTCAGAGGTTTCCTGACTTTTAACTAGAAAAAGTTCGTCACCAAATTTCGCCTGGTGGCCTGATTTTTCATATAGCGCAGTTTTTGTAATATGAGGTACCCATACTTTTTCAAAGCCATATTGCTGCCTTAGGTCGTTGGAATAACGTGTCAGTTCTTCACGAAGTACTGTGCCCCGTGGCGTAAACAAAGGCAAACCAGACCCAACCAGGTCAGATGTCACAAATAAATCCAGTTCTTTACCTAGCTTGCGATGATCGCGTTGTTTTGCTTGTTCTTGAAGCTCTAGATAATGTGCTAATTCTTCTTTTGTACTAAACGCCACCCCATATAATCGTTGCATTTGTGAATTAGTTTCCTTGCCTCGCCAATATGCACCAGCTACTCGTAAAAACTTGAAAGCGCCAACCTCACCGGTATTAGCAACGTGCGGACCACGACACAGGTCTGTAAAGTCTCCGTTAGTATAAAAACTGACGTTTTCTACCGCCCCATCATCCTCGGCAATTGTACCTAGCTCTTCTGCATTCAGATCGCTAGCAACTGTGGTGCCAGAGCGTTTTAGATCATTTAATAGCTCTTCTTTGTATGGCTGCTTGGTATCTTTTGCCCATTTTATTGCTTCGTCAACTTGCTTTTCGCTTTTATCAAATGCCTGCTTTTCGCCTATAATCTTGTTCATTTCTGCTTCGATTTTTGCAAAATCATCGCTAGAGATCGTAACGTTTGGTATATCTATATCATAGTAAAAACCGTCTTTGACCACCGGACCAACGCCAAATTTGGCTTCTGGCCACAGCCTAGCCACTGCCGCCGCTGTTATATGTGCCAAACTGTGGCGCATTGCATATAGATTGTCATTATTACTCATATGCATATTATTGTACCACGAGCAATTGCACGTGGCCTCTGTTTTTGATACTATAACAATCACGTGGGCGCGTAGCTCAGTTGGCTAGAGCGCTTCATTGACGTTGAAGAGGTCAGGGGTTCGAGCCCCTTCGCGCCCACCATATAAATATCTTACTTTTCATAGAGTGAGATTTTTTAATTCATTAGTCAACTACGTAGACATAATCTTGACTTTTTTAATACAAAATGCTAGTATAGAGTTATGAAAAAGCAAAGCAACACAATCAAGACAAATATCCCCAACAAGCCATCTGAACTTTCTAGCTTTAAGCTATTTTACGAATATACTTCTTAAATAGCCTCTTTTACACACTTTTAAAGATTTATCCACTAGCTTTTTATATAGCGTTATGACAATATATAGTCATGATTTGTATAAAATGCGGGCAAAATAATACATCGGTTATTAATTCAAGGCAGAACAAAAAGACTGCTACGGTGTGGCGCAGGCGTCGCTGCAAAGATTGCGGGCATATTTATACTACTTATGAAGATGTTGCTATAGACCAAATCAAAGTCATATCTAAAAACAAGGCTATGCCCTTTCATCACACCAAACTGTTAATCAGCATCGCTAACTGCTTTGAACACATGCCCGCCAAACGGGCTGAGAACGCCGAGGCGCTGTCTAAAACAATTGAGACAAGATTGGTACAAGAAGGCACAGAAACTTCGCCTGAGGCCATCTGTGGGGCTGTATATGTATGTTTAAAGCAATTTGACCGCCTAGCTAGCGTGCAATACGCAGCAAAACACCCTACCTACCTAAAAAAATATTTGAAGGTATAGCTCTATTTAACGGCTTTTTCAGTGACGTCGAATTTATCCATGTATCTGCCTGTAGCCAGGCGAGTTTGTGAATAAAAAGCCGCCAGTGAGCCGTAGGCAATTGCCGTAATTGGCATCAAAAACCACTGCAGAAACATCAGAACATTGCGGTGTTTTTTGTAACGCTTTGGCCTAGGGGGTAACATCTTAAATGTTAAAAATATGGTTATAAAGATGCCTATCATAGCCAAGCGCTGAATCGAGGCAATAACATCGGGCAACTCGTGAGCAATAATACTGCGCGAAGCCTCTTGGTTTAACAACAGTGGCACCCAGCCACCAAAAGCCACCAGGACAGACATGCTGGCCCAGGTTGTATGATTGTCGATTAACCTCAGCAGATATGCAGTTCCTGAAAAAAACGGTACAGTTCGTTTTTTACTAAAAACCCTTACTGCTACGAATGGTATGTCTGACGCACCGTAAGCCCATCTACGCACCTGAACGAATTGTGCTTTCAGTGTCTGAATATAGGTATGCGAGAGCACTGCGTCCTGATATATCGGAACATATATC
Organism: Patescibacteria group bacterium; assembly: GCA_038064995.1. Lineage (GTDB taxonomy): Bacteria > Patescibacteriota > Saccharimonadia > Saccharimonadales > Saccharimonadaceae > JACPYF01. Next base: position 15,225 of record JBBTRW010000099.1, read on the forward strand.
GGTATAACAGCGTATTTTCCATCAAAGTGAAAGTAGCTACGCCAGTATTGGTGGCCATCCTCTACTACTGTTCGCACGCTCCAAAAGTCCATCGCACTTAGCGCTTTATATGGTTGTGAGTGAGACGCAAAATTGCGCAGTATATGAGGTCTCATAGACATAATAATATTAAAGAAAGAGTTGCCGGTGGCGACCACTCGCATTGGCGCCGGTGCGTCCCATATATTATTCAAAAATAGTGATATGGGCTGAAATGAAAGATGGTTTCTGTTTGGCCGAACAATATATTCGTATGCTACATATGAAAAATAGCTTTTATCAGGTCTATTGTCGCTGTCTAGGGTACTAATTATTAGATTATCTGACTCTATTTCGGGGTGGGTTTTTAGCCATTCTCTCAAGTGCTTGCCTGCAAATGTAGCATTGGCACCCTTCCCTATCACCTCATCCGGCACGTCCTTGGGATGCTTCACGGTCAGGAAAGTATGAAAAGTTGAACCAAATTTTGCTTGTAGCTTTTTGATTGTAGCTTCCATATCGGGCCCACCACGCTCTTCGTAGCCCATAACAAAGATTATTTTTTCATTGGGAAACCTCGTATGAACGACAGATTCAACAGTTGGCCCTAGTGTCTCGATTGTCTCGTTGTACGAAAGAACAATAACTGCATGATAAATATCATCAACCCTAGGGTAAGCCTCGGGATTTTCACGAATATCACGAAGATTCTGCAGGTGCTCTTTACTGTGAAAGCCTTTGTCTATGGTTAAAGGTAGCTTCTTTTTAGGATTTTCGGCAATTGTAATCTCGCGCAGACGCTTTTGCCAATTAACAGCCTGGGCTTTTTTTAACTGCCCATAACCCTGTATAGTTCTGCCGGCAATAGTTATCGATTTTATAAATAAGGTTAATATTTGAGAGATTAGTCCATAAGAGCTTGGGAAGTCCTCGAGATTTCTAAGGTTTTATGGAATAAGAAGTATATACGAAACAGAAAGGTGAAAATATGGGATTTGGTGGCGGACCGAGACGAGGAGGTTTCAGTAGCGGCCCTAGAGAGATGCATAAGGTAGTCTGTTCTGACTGCGGTCAGGAATCAGAAGTACCGTTCAAGCCTGCAGAAGGCCGCCCGGTATACTGCCGAGATTGCTTCCAGAAAAGAAAGAATCAATAAGTAAGCT
>JBBTRW010000100.1:0-860 GCA_038064995.1 Patescibacteria group bacterium
GCACCAGACGAGCTAGTAAAATTTGCACCTTTAGAAATGGCGCAAAAAGGCGTTATATCAACCCAGTATCCGATGTACCCAATTGAGGATCTGGGCCTTTTGAAAATGGACTTTTTGGGACTTTCAAACCTGACTACTATTAACAATGCTATGCGCATCGTGAAAAAAGTTTACGGTGACGATATTGACCTCAATACCCTGAAACTAGATGACAAAAAAACCTATGAATTATTTCAGCGTGGCGACACGACAGGCGTGTTCCAACTAGAATCTGCTGGCATGAAAAGATATCTAAAGCAGCTCAAACCGAGTGTGTTCGACGATATTATTGCTATGGTTGCACTGTATCGTCCTGGTCCGATGCAGTTTATCGACAGCTTTATCAAACGAAAACATGGCAAAGAAAAAATTACCTATTTACATCCAAAAATGAAAAACGCGCTAAGTAATACCTATGGCGTGCTTGTGTACCAAGAACAGTTTATGCAAATCAGCAAAGACCTAGCTGGCTTTACTGGTGGTCAAGCCGATACCCTGCGTAAAGCCGTTGGTAAAAAAATTATGACCATGATGAAAAAAATCAAACCAGAGTTTGTCGAAGGCGCTATCAAACACAGCGCGGCAGATCGTAAAACAATGGAGCTGTTTTGGGATCAACTAGAAGAATTTGCTAACTATTGTTTTAACAAATCACACGCTGCTTGTTATGCCTTGATATCATACTGGACGGCCTATCTAAAGGCCCACTATCCCGACGCTTTTATGGCGGCTTTGATGACTAGTGATCAAGGCGATATTGACCGTCTGGCCATCGAAATCGCCGAAGCTCAGCATATGGGATTAAAAGTTTTAAACTTTAA
>JBBTRW010000100.1:870-14053 GCA_038064995.1 Patescibacteria group bacterium
TAGTGCCGGGTAAAAACGAAATTCGCTTTGGTCTAGCTGCCGTAAAAGGCATTGGGGTTGGTGCGGTCGAGGCAATTCTAGAAGCTCGAGAATCCGGACCATTCATCTCACCCGAAGATTTTGCAAGGAGACTCCTTGCAAACAAGATCAACCGTCGGGTTTGGGAGTCGCTTATAAAATCAGGGGCCTTTGATTCAATGGGCGATAGGTCTGACCTACTGTTTAATTTAGATGTTATTTTAAGTTTTGCTTCTAAGTTGCAAAAAGAAGCACTCTCCGGGCAAACAGACTTGTTTTCGGGCCTAAGTGAAGATGTAGTAAGTGTTGTGGCGTCTAGCCTAGAGCTAAAGCCTGCACCAACAAAACATAGCGAGAAAGAGCGTCTAACCTGGGAGCGCGAGCTGTTGGGTCTGTATCTTAGCTCGCACCCACTTGATCCGTACTCGGTTTATTTAGCAGAACAAACCATACCACTAGTGAAAGTTATGCCTGATGTCGATGGTAAAAACCTGACGGTCGGAGGAATTATCAGTACTATTCGTGCTATTACTACAAAAAATGGCAGCAAGATGGCCTTTTTGAAGCTCGAAGACAAGACTGGCGAGATCGAGGTTGTTATATTTCCCAAACTTTATCAAGAAATTGGCGAACAGTTGATTCAAGATGTGGTTATAAAAGTACACGGACGAGTCAACGCGCGTAACCAAGCAGGTAATTTGCAGGACGAAGCCAAGGTGGTAGTAGAAAAAATCACCATTATTTCACAGCAAGAGCTTGATAACTATCGACCAACGGGCGAAAATTTAAAAGCGCCCGAGGCTAAAAAGGAAGTGCCAAAAGACAAAACGCAAAATAAGGTCAACAAAAATAAAGATCCGTCAAACTCAACTTCAACCATGTACATACACGTCAAAAATACCAATGACCACGGTAGCCTGCGTGCAATGAAGAAAACACTCAGTGGCTCGCCCGGAGAAAACCAAGTTATTTTGGTTCTTGGCGAAGACAAAGCCTCGGCTATTCGTCTGCCTTTTACTACAAAGTTGTCTGATAATTTAATTGCCAATATAAAATCTCTGTACGGCTCTGACCAGGTGGTTGTTAAATAGTTAACGCTAATGGTAAAATTGTAGATACTATGACAAATAACGTGAGGTCACTGACGAATAGGTTCTTTGATGGATTTTCTAATCACCTAACTGGCATGCTGCTGGTAGCTATGGTTCTATTAGGAGTTTTTACGGTCAGCGTCTACAGTGCTAACTTGGCAGAAAACTCCACAAGCAGCATGGATACTAAGAATACATATTCATCTGTAAAATCGTTTGGTGCAGCCTACACAGTTACCAGAACTTATACTTCAAAAAATAACGTAATAATCAATAATTTATGGAAGTCAACGCACGCAATAGGTGGTGGCTTAGAGCACGCCTGTGCTTTATCCAATGGAAAAGTTTTTTGCTGGGGTAGGAGTAACGTAGGCCAGCTAGGTAACGGAACAACTAGCAATAGTTCTAGCCCTGTTTTAGTGGGAGGCGCACTTGCAGGCAAGGAAGTTACTGGAATCACGGTTGGTGGAGGTCATTCATGTGCTATTGCCGGTGGCAGAGCTTATTGCTGGGGGAATAACAGTAGTGGTCGTCTAGGCAACGGCCCCAATAATGGTACGGGCGGAGCTAGCAGTGGCACGACCAATCAACTTAGCCCAGTTGCAGTCAATACCTCAGGTTCTAGTGCTATGGGCACAAAAACTGTCACCGCTATTGCTGCCGGCGGCTACCACACCTGTGCCATTGCTGACAGCACTGCCTATTGCTGGGGCAGGGCCGGAGAAGGGCAAATAGGCAATGGATCTCCAGCTGACCCTAACCAAGGCCAGCCGGCTTCTGATGCTTATTATCAGCCATATCCAACTTTAGTTAATGGCAGTACGGCTATAACAACGGATATAGTTACTGGCTCTAGTCATACTTGCGCTATCGCCAATAGTTTAGCCTATTGCTGGGGCGGGTCTAGCAACACATGTCAGGGCGGTCGTTTGGGCAACAACGTCGGCGGCTGTTCTAGTAATGTTAACGCTCCGGTTGCTGTTAATACAGGCGCCAGTAGCGCACTTGCAGGTAAGGTTGTCACTAGTATAGCAGCAGGTTCATCGCAAAGTTGCGCTATTGCTGACGGTAGAGCATCTTGCTGGGGACCGAACTTGGCTGGCGAAAATGGTACAGGCAGCCCCAAGGTCTCTTCGCTGATACCATCTTTTGTAATGACTGGCGGCTCTAGTGCTCTACCGGCAGGGGCAATCGTATACAGCATCACAACCGGAGTTTACACTAGCACTGGCCAATACCAAACCTGCGCTACTGCCGAAGGAAAAGCCTATTGCTGGGGCAGTAACACATATGGACAGTTAGGTAATGGGACGACTGGAACTGCGTCGCTTTACCCGGTGGCTGTTAGCAGTGAAGGCGTATTGAGCGGAAAATATGTTAGCTTTGTCAGCCCAGGCAGCCCATTTGCCTGCGCTGTTGCCAATGGCCGTACCTATTGCTGGGGTCTTAATAATTACGGCCAACTGGGCATAGGAACTACAACAGATTCAAACATTCCAATACGGATTAACGATTCATATTATTAGGGGATATTGACATATGAAACAGCAAATCAACAAAACCACAAACAAACAATCGGCCTTTGTATTGCCGACTGTGCTGGTTTTGTCTGTAGTTTTATTGTCATTAGGCTTGTCGGTTTTTCAACTAACATCTAGCATTGCGCGATCTCTGACTGACCAATATTGGCAACGATTAGCCCGCCAGGCTACTCAGGCAGGTGTTTCTTATATGTCAGCTTGTGTTGATCAGGGTCTTAGTAGCAGTACTTGGCCTGTTAGTATTACCCAAGACAATACCTGCTTGGGGGTTCCTTTGGGTACACCACAGCCTAGTATATATACCAATACTGGCGACGCAAATCCTGTTCCCAATCCGTTCCAGGCACGATTCACTATATACAAACCTACGACAGGTGCGGACGGAATACCAAAAGCTCGCGTTGTTGGAGCTGTAGATATCCTCAGCTCTCCAAATGGTATTGGGGTTAGGACGACGATAAAAACATATACGTACGAAATGATGTCAATTATTAATGGTCCAATGCAGACCGTCAGCCAAGTAGTAAGAGGTCGCTATAATACATGTGCCCTAGCGGACGGCCAGGCATACTGCTGGGGTCTAAATGATTACGGTCAACTTGGCACCGGTAATAATAACAATAGTATTATTCCAGTCGCAGTATCGACCAGCGGTGTGCTTAGTGGAAAGTTCATCATCCAGATGTCAGGCAATTATTGGCATAATTGCGCCCTCGCATCTGGACAAGTTTATTGCTGGGGCTCAAATGTGCATGGCCAACTGGGCAATAGTAATAACACTAATAGCTCATCCCCAGTCGCGGTAACAACTAGTGGCGTGCTTAGCGGTAAATTTGTGACGCAAGTTGCCGTGGGCGCCGAGCATAGTTGTGCCCTTGCCAATGGCCAAGCCTTCTGCTGGGGATATAATCCTGAGGGCCAGCTTGGTAATAACAGCACGACTTATACAAACGTGCCAGTCGCAGTAACGACCAGCGGTGTACTATCCGGCAAAGTTATTACAAAAATTGCCGGAGGTTATTATCATACTTGTGTTATTGCATCGGGCCAAGCCTTCTGCTGGGGCTTTAATGGCAGTGGTCAGCTGGGCAATAATAGCATCAATAATAGCTCTACCCCTGTTGCAGTCGATACCAGTGGAATTCTTAGCGGAAAGTCAATAACCGATCTAGCACCAGGTCGTAACCATACTTGCTCCCTGGCAGGCCAGGCCTACTGCTGGGGCTTGAACGATTCTGGGCAGCTGGGTACAGGCAATAATAGCAATAGTCTTTTGCCAGTTGCAGTCACGACCAGTGGCGCACTCTCAGACAAGGTCATTACACAACTTGTCGGAGGTTATTATCATACTTGTGCCATTGCCCTTAGCCAGTCTTACTGCTGGGGTCTTAACGATAACGGACAACTTGGTAACAATGCTACGGCTAATTCTAATGCACCCGTCGAAACATTTGATTATTTCAGCAATTAAAGGTGGTTGAAGGCTCCCTCTACCCCTATGTGGACAAAGCATACAGTGCGATGCCAGTTGCTACACTGACGTTAAACGATTCTTTCTGTCCCCTCATAGGTATTTCTATCAAATAATCACAGCGTTTACGCAGATCCGGCGTAAGACCGTCTACTTCCTCGCCTAATAATAAAAGTATCTTTTCAGGTGATTTAAAGTCAGGTAGCTGAATGGCCGATTCATCTTGCTCTAGTCCTACTATCTTGTATCCATGTGCTTTAAACGCGTCAATGGTGACTTCTACGTGCAGAGAATACGTAAAAGGTACAGTTTTCTCAGCCCCTAAAGCCGTTTTTGCTATATCATTTGTCATTTTCTCGGCAATATGTGGCAGACGGGTATCTTGGTCGATTGCAGGGTAAGGGCTGTATCCGCTAAGGTATAAATGCTCAACACCAAAACCATCGCATGTGCGAAAGATCGATCCAATATTGTGGGTAGAGCGAATATTATGTGCAATAACAGATATTGTAGGGCTAGCCATAGTGTCAATATAGCATAGTCTATCGTGTATAATAAACCGTAAGGATTATGGATACAGATAACAAACAAGCAATTCGCTTTCGCGAAACCGACGAGGCTGCTAACCAAAAACGGGCGGCGTTGATTGGATTGGAGTATCTTGACACGCGTGGCATCTCAGCTAATTCGCCGCTAATCGAGGGCGTGCTAACCATAGAGCAAATGCATCAAGGCAAGCTAGTGCCACTGAGAAAAGGTAATGATGCTGACCCCTATATTTATGGCATTACTAGCGACACCCCGCAATCACTAACGCAAAAGCTTAAAACTGATTGGGCAGATAAGGGCGTGAATGCTCATTTTGTGCTGATCAGTAAGGCGGGCTATCGCGAATTTATGAGTCGTTACGACCCTCCAAAAGAGGTGGTATATGATGATGTAGAGATTGCCAAAGAAGGCGACAGCGACACAATTGAGGCCGTTTCAAAAACCCTAGACACAGTTCGTACCGATGATATTTTAGATTATCTAATTGATCAGGCTGACGCCCTGGGCGCTAGCGATATACATATTGAAAACCAACGTGAAGATGTTCGCATTCGCTTTCGAGTTGACGGCGCCCTGCACTCGGTTGCCAACTTAACCCACGAAAAATACCGTATTCTAAAGGCCTCACTGGCAACAAAAGCCAATATTTCTACCGCATCCGAGGAAGCTCAAAGCGGCAGCATGCAAAAACAAGTTCAGGCACGTGATGGCACCCAAGACCATTTCTTGAATATGCGTATCGAGACCGTGCCGACCATTTATGGCCAAGATGTCGTAATTCGCCTGTTTAACTTTGATGAAACCTTGCTAGATCTTAATAATATCGGTGTAAATGAACGCGAACGAGCCCAGATAGATGAAATCGTATCGCATCCACGAGGCATGGTTTTAATGGTTGGTCCAACTGGCTCGGGAAAATCGACAACTCTGTACAGTATGATCAACGCCCTCAATACCGCTGATCGCAAAATCGTCACATTAGAGGATCCAGTGGAATTCCGCATACCTGGCGTTAGCCAGATTCCAGTCAACACCGGCAGCGGACAAACATTTGCAGATAAATTGCGGGCAGTGCTGCGTCTAGATCCCGACATTGTTATGGTGGGCGAGATTCGCGATAACGATACGGCTCGTACTACTATTCAAGCCGCTATTACCGGACATCTGGTTCTTTCGACTTTTCATGCCGAAACAGCCAGTGCTGCATTTTCTAGAATGATCGATATGATAGGCATTAACCCGATATTCTCGACCGCCATACGCCTGGTCGTTGGTCAGCGTCTAGTACGAAAGCTAGATGATAACAAGGAGCCATATTCAGCAGACGAAGCCACTAGTAAATGGATTCGTGAGGTCCTAAGCGATTTACCAACAGGCATTGAAAAGCCAAACCTAGACGGCGAGATTACTTTGTATAAGCCCAAAGTTTCAGACGATTCACCATTTGGCTACAAGGGGCGTGTGGTATTGATGGAACAGCTCGTTGTCGACGAAGAGATCCAAAAATTCCTGCGTGGCGAACTAGTTGACGCGCATGCTGAAACCATTGAAAAAGTCGCCAAACAACAGGGCATGGTGACTATGGTTCAAGCTGGCGTATTACGTGCTTTGGCAGGCGAGACTACTCTCGAAGAAATCCACCGAGTTCTTTAGGTTGTGCGGTCTGCGTAAACTTCTTCTAATAAAGCTCTTGCGACTTCCTCGTCAGTTGGCTGTGGGTCAAGTGAGTCATTAACTTTACAGACAATTCTGTCTAGTCCACCACGTGCAACCTTGACGACAAACCAGGACTCATCCTTCCAGTGCTCACGTGTAAAATATATTGGGTTCTTGTCACCACCCTTGCAGACTACTTCTGTATAAGGTATACCATCAGAGTATTCGGGGTCATCCTGAAGTGGATTTAATGCAACTTCACCTTCATGAAGTTTTGTAGTGCCGGGTTCAAAAAAGAAAAATATATCTTTTGTCATTAATTTATTATAACACTAAACAATTATTTTTGCAATAGACGGCACAAGTCGTTCATCCATAACAGATGGAATGATCTCATCCGCCGAGGGATTTTCGACTAAAATTGCGATAGCATTTGCCGCAGCCAATTTATGCTCATCTGTGATTTGCTTCACGTTGTTGTCCAAAGCGCCGCGGAATATCCCAGGAAAAGCTAGCGCGTTGTTGACCTGATTAGGCATATCACTACGGCCAGTTGCTATTATTGCTGCGCCGGCGGCTTTGGCCTCTTCAGGCATGATTTCAGGTGTAGGATTGGCGAGAGCAAAAATAATTGGGTCTTTGTCCATCGTTTTGACCATTTCAGCACTCAGCAGGCCAGCGCGCGAGACGCCGATGAATATGTCAGCGCCTTGCAATATATTCTCAAGCGAACCGTCAATGCCAGAGAGGTTAGTGTATTTGAGGAGCTCCTTCTTGTGCTCATTCAGATCGCTGCGGTTTGCACTAATAATTCCTTTACTATCGACTGCGAATATACGAGGTTGCGCATATTTGTTTAACAGCTTTATAATTGCCGTCCCTGCAGCACCCACGCCAGATACTACGATTTTTGCATTTTTCAGTTCACGACCAGTGACTTTCATGGCGTTGATTAGCCCCGCCAATACAACTATTGCTGTACCGTGCTGGTCATCATGAAAAACTGGTATGTCTAGCTCTGCCTTCAGTCTTTCCTCTACTTCAAAACACTGCGGCGCGCCAATATCCTCTAAGTTGATTGCACCAAAGCTTGAAGATATTGCTTTGATAGTTGTCACAATCTCGTCCACGCTGTGAACATCTAGTGTAATGGGTACCGAGTCGATATTGGCAAAATGCTTGAATAACAGCGCCTTACCCTCCATCACGGGCATACTAGCTTTCGGTCCGATATTGCCTAGTCCCAATACGGATGAGCCATCAGAGATCACCGCAACTAAGTTATTTGTCCAAGTATAATCTTTTAGAGTTGACGGATCATCAACTATTGCTTTGCTAACTGCAGCTACACCTGGGGTATAGTAGGCACTTAACGTATCCCGTGTTAATTCTTCGCTGTCGCGTAATGTTGTGGTTATTTTGCCTTTGTATTTTTTGTGTAGTTCTAGCGCTAGTTCATCAAAATTCATACATTTCAGTATATCACCTCTTGTATATCAGGGGTACTTTGTGGTACAATTTATTACTAACTGAGAAATAAAGTTTAAGAGAGATAGAATATTATGAGTTTTGCATTAATCGACAAAGTAAACAAAGCGCAGATGAAGCCATCTGTTGTTGATGCTCGTAGTGGTGACACAGTCAAAGTTCACCAAAAGATCAAAGAAGGCAGCAAAGAGCGTATCCAGATTTTCGAAGGCGTTGTTATCCGAACTGATCGCAAAAACAGCCACACTAGCCGTATAACTGTACGTAAAATCGCTAGTGGTGTAGGTGTTGAAAAAAGTTTTCTACTGCACAGTCCTCTAGTTGAAAAAATTGAAATTGTTCGTCGCTCGAAAGTTCGTCGCAACTACCTTAGCTACCTACGTGCCCGTAGTGGTAAAAGCGCTCGCCTAAAAGGTACAGAGTTTGACCGTTTGGCGGTTAACGACGTTCATGACCCCAAGGCTGAAGCCGAAGCTCAGCGCCTCAAGGAAGAAGCTGCTAAAGCAGCTGCCCAGAAAGCCGAAGTAAAGGCCGCCGAGGAAGCAGAACTAGCTGCAAAACAAGCAGAAGTCGAAGCTCGACACGAAGACGCCAAAGAATAAAAAGCTATCAAATAGTAAAGCCACTCAGATAAGGGTGGCTTTTTTTTGATAAATAAAAAGCCCCCGGGGCGGTACCAGTAAGGTACCGCCCCGAAGGGTTCTGGCGGGTGAGCGGAGTGCTTACTCGCGCTCAGGGCCGTGCGCCGGCGCCGTTCTCGGGCTACCAGTGCGTCCCGCCGCCGGCGTGGCGGCTGATCTTGGCGATGTACTTGCTAAACGTGTTCCCGTTCGTGCTGCCGCGTGCCGCGGCGAGCGGAGGGGCGTTGCTGAACTTCATTCGATCACCTTTCGGTCGATCAGGCTGGATGCCTGAGTACAAGAAACATAGTATCACATATTAAAATACTTGTCAACGTTTTTGTCAAACAATTTTTAGACATTAAAATAGGCAAGAAAAACCTTTCACAACGGGCGATACTCGTGTCGAGTACCGCCCGTTGCCTTGCGGGGGAAGGGAAATCATGACTCGAGGTTTCTCGAAGATAGACCTCGAACGTGTGATTTCAACTAAGGTACTGCTACCCTGACCGTCGGTGGTCGCGTCTACAGCTAGTTCGATGCTCTGGGTTGTTGGCCCGATGAAAGCGATAAACCATCCCGGTTTGAATCTGCGATCGGGTTACTTGCCAAAACGAACTACTGTTTTGTGCCTTCGCGAAAGTTTTTCTTGCCGTTTTTGTTTGTGTGCTCGGAGAACTCTGCGTCGTCGGACGTGGTTCTCAAACGATCTATCTATACTATATTCCTTATGTTTTTAGTTGTAAACCCCTTTTTTGTGTATTTTTCAAAAAAAGTAGTTAGAACTAATAATTTCTAGCATTATGACTCTTTAGTTTATAGTAGGCAGTATGATTTTAGGCATAGACGAAGTTGGCAGGGGGGCGTGGGCTGGGCCGCTGGTCGTGGGTGCGGTCGTTCTAGGTGGCGCACAAATAGACGGGTTAACCGACAGTAAAAAACTGACTGCAAAAAGGCGCAGTATTTTGGCTAAAGAAATCAAAGAAAAGGCTACTGCAATAGGGCTGGGCTGGGTTTCTGCCGAAACAATCGATCGTATAGGCTTGTCAGAGGCTCTAAAGATGGCTACTAGACTGGCGGTCAAAGATATCAATGTCGATTACGATGAAATCATAATAGATGGCACAATCAGATTACTAAACGATTCTAGAGTTACGACCATGAAACAAGCTGATTTACTGGTGCCAAGTGTATCCGCAGCCAGTATTATTGCCAAAGTAGCAAGAGATTATTATATGAGCTCAGTTATTCATAAAAATTACCCACAATACGGCTTTGATAAACATGTTGGCTATGGTACGGCAATGCACTCTGGTGCGTTAATTACCCACGGACCAATCGATTTCCATAGACTCAGTTTTACCCCTGTCAAAAAGGCACTAGGGCTAGAAGTAATAGCACCTAAAAAGAAAGATAAAGTTATCGCAACCGCCGGTCGCAAGGCCGAAGCAGCTGCAGCCACTTACCTGATAGATCTGGGCTACGAAATAATAGAACAAAACTGGCGGACAAAGATGTGTGAAATCGATATTGTAACAAAAAAAGACGATGCAGCGTACCTAGTCGAAGTAAAATATCGCAAACATGCCACCAAAGGCGGTGGTTTGAGTGCGATTACCCCGGTCAAGCTAAAGCAAATGAAATTCGCTGCACGCATATGGCAGCATTGGCACGATTACCGGGGCGATGTAAGGCTAAGCGTCATATCTATGAGCGGATCACCACCAACAGTAGATATATTCCTAGACTCTGTGTGAATCAAACAAACAAATTACACAGCATCTTCACTCTTTTTTGACCCGATCGAGTCAAAAAAGAGTGAAGTTTTGGTTGAAATGTTATTAGGTTGTTAGGTTGGTGTTTGGTATGGGCTAGGATAGATTACCAAATGCTATCGAATCGCCAGCAATTCCATCAGTACCTAGCATAGTTGCCGGTATGACCGCGAAATCGCCATAACGTTCGTTGATTTGATTCATGGCCTTGGCGATGTCGCCTCTGTTAGCAATAGGCCTGCCCTGCAGATTAAGCGCCAGCTGCTCTGGGTTAATTGGCTGAAAGCCATAGGTTGTAACAGACAGCAAGCTAACCAGTCCAGCGCCCATCGGGGCTTCCGTATCTATTAAACTGTGCGCTGCCTGAAAGACGTCTTGTGTTGTGATCAGCTGCTGCGGTATGCGACGCGATTTGTGCCAGTAGGGCGATCGAACATAGCGTAGACCTACCCTTATGCCGGTAGCACTTAGCCCTTTTACGCTCAGTCGTCGAGCGATTTTTTGCGCTAGTTTAAAGATGATCGGATCTAGTTGGTCTGGTTGCAGCTTTTCTTTCAGAGCATATTGATGACCAATCTGGCTACCAGATTTCCAGTCACGATCGTCTATCTCCCAGCCACGCAGCCGCAGCCACCAATAATAGCCGACTATGCCACCAAAGATACCTCGCAGTTGCTGCGAATCGGCTGCCGCAAAATCTGACACCGTATGAATACCACCAAGGCGCAGGCGTGTATCATAACGTCGATTAATGCCCGGCAAATCTTTTAGCTCTAGCTTGGCATAAACTTCGCTCATATTATTCAGATCAATAATATCTAACCCGTTTGGCTTGTGTAAGCCCGAGGCTAGCTTGGCCAGGAATCTATTTGGCCCTATGCCTACATCACAGCTAACAGCCTCGCCGACGTGCTGATAAACCCGTTGCTTAATCTCATAGCCAATCTGCTGCATGGTTTGACCGCTTTTTAAGGCCCTGCTGTCGCTAAGATCCAGCACAAACTCGTCGATACTTTTAGCCTTAACTCGGCTAGTGTAATCTTCCAAAACTTCACGAAATAGCTGGTGGGCTTTACGGTATTTCGGCGGATCAACTGTGGTGATGTGGATATTTGGGCATATTTTCTTAGCCTCCCAAACGCGGGTACCCAGGCTGATACCTAACCGTTTCGCCTCATAGCTGGCCGCCAATATAATACCGCCAGGACTATCATAGGCAACCACACCGACTGGCTGGCCGCGCCAATGCTGCCTGGCTTGCTGTTCAATCGTGGCAAAGCACGAATTCAGGTCTATGTGCATAATTTTTGATTCTGACTGATTAATGCCTAGATCGATCTTGCCAGCGGAGTGTTTCATTCGCAGGCCTCGGTTTCTTCTAACGTCCACACTAGGCTGTGGCTATTAAATGCCAGTTTCATGTACATCGATTGCTCGTCATTTGTCAGCGAAAAATGATGCACGGTGTGATGCCCGTCGCGCGTTGTGTGATAGAAATCAACTTTTCCCAGCTTGTATTGTTTTTTGTTCCAGCGCAGTTGTACGGGTGTTAGGGGTGCATTCTTGTCACCAAATACCGCTATTACTGCTATTCGTTCATTGATCGTTAGAGACACTTTAATAATCCTTTATTTGCCTAAGGTTGTTACGGTTGGTGACGCTAGGCCATTAAAGGCACGTCGGTAAAGAATTATTAAAGCTTGTTTGTAAAAATCTGTTTAGAAGTACAAACACTGCTGTCTATATATTAGCAACTTTAAGATATCATAACAACCGTTTGCCTAGTGGTGCGATATTCAGGTATACTCTCTGATAGTGATTTCACAATTCTCTCAACTTAGGCTAGATGGTAATTTTCGACCACAGGATGATTTTTTTCGTCATGTCAACAATATTTGGCTAGAGGAAAATCCCATTCCTGATTCAGAGTCTCGTTGGGGTGTTTTTGGGGTGCTGCGCGAAGATGCGTGGTCAAAAGTTCGTGATATATACGAAGGGCTTCAGGACAAGGAAGCAAAAGATACCACCAGCCAGCAGGCAAAAGATTTCTATTATACCGGAATCAACTTTGATAGTTTCGCCGCTAGACATATGAATATAGTTGACGAGTACCTGGCTAGGATTGATGCGACATCTGACACCAAATCACTTTCGCGACTGCTGGGAGAGTTACATCGCATAGGCCTAGGCGCTCCATGGCAAATTTATATAGATACAGATGAATCTGACTCGTCACAATACACTTTACGCTTGTATCAATCGGGCTTGTCATTGCCCGACAGGGACTACTATCTTTCTGACGACAAAAGCATGAAGCAGACACGCAAAAAATATGAGCTTTTGCTAGGTAAGTCTCGCAAAATATTCAAAAGCTTGGCGCCTAACGACGCAATGCTGATTAAAACTATTATAGATCTTGAAACAGCTATCGCTAAAAAACAAAGGACTAATGCTCAGCTGCGTGATGTCGAGGGCAACTACAACCCGATTCAGTACAGTGCATTGAAAAAGCAATATTCTAATATTGACTGGGACGGCTTTGCCGAGGGGCTAAGATGGGCAAGTACAAACAATATCACAGTCGATCAGCCCGAGTTTTTAGAATTTATTAACCAACATTTCACCAATGACAACCTAGACCAATGGAAAATTTATCTAAAGTGGCATCTTGTCAGAAGGTTCTTGCCATATGTCTCAAATGAAACTAGTGATATTAATTTTCAGCTTTACGGTCAGGTTATCAGCGGCGCAAAGCAGAATATGCCTCTGTGGAAACGAGTAGTTCTGAGCAGCGAAAGGTTGATGGGTGAGAATATCGGTAAAATATACGCCGAACGTCATTTCCCCGAAGACTCAAAAAAGAAAGTTCAATCTATGGTTGATGTCGTTACCAAGTCCTTTGCCATTCGTATACAATAGCTAGACTGGATGAGTTATGACACAAGGCTATACGCCATTAAAAAATTAAATAACA
>JBBTRW010000101.1:0-2558 GCA_038064995.1 Patescibacteria group bacterium
CGACAGTAATAATGTCTGGGTCTTCGTACTGCGCCAACATGGCCAGCAGCCCTAGCCCGGTGGCAATGATAATAAAAATGGCAGCAAAAAAGTACCTTAGCCCCCTATCGTCATGTAGTATTTGGTGTACGCGTGTCCAACGTTTAGGTTTTGGCGTGGCTAATTTTTCTGTTGTATGGTTCAGGTCGCCATCGAAATGATGACGTATCTCAGATTTTGCCATAAGCGTATTATAGCATTTTCGTACCAGACCAGTCGAAGTAAAATAAGGCTAGCGTTTACTTTTGGCTAATCTATAGGCTTCTAAGATTTCAGCTGGGATATCTTCGTCTTCTAGGCAGTGCTTTTGCTGAACGTCTTCGAACATAGCAATAGCGTTGTTTGCTATTTCGGGATCATTCGAGTCAAGTGCGTTACGCCATGCTGGTGCCGTATCGGCACCGACCCCCAAGGAGTCTAGACATTTACTGACATATCCACCAGCCTGAAAGTGATATTCTAGCTCGGGATCAAGTGCCCTTTTATATAAATTGATAGCCCTTGTCCTATCTATAGTAGGCATCAGGTCGATTAACAGGTGCAGTTTTGCAATAGTCATTTCCAAGTTTGAGATCTTTAACACGCGTTTGGCGTTAGGTTCAAGCTCTTGATCTACTTTATTTTTCCTTATAGATACTTTTATCTCGCAGCACAAACCCAAAAGCTGGTCGTTGTCTAGCGTGCCAGTCAATTCTATTAGTTGTTGCGCGTATTCAACTGGTGTATCGGGATCATGTTCACCCTGAAGCTTTTGCAACACTTGGTTCTTGAGGTCACCAATCGGATTAGTGCTTGTTTCCATAATTCGTATAGTATAACCATTTATAAGTTCAGTCAATAATCCGCTAGGAAGTCTTGCTTAATCTACTGACTGTTGTGTCGCGCCCTAATAGAGCTAAAGTTTCGTTGAGTTGTGGGCTGAAAGGTGCCCATGTGGTGTGGATACGAATAAGGCTGAAAAGTATACCGGGTTTTTCGCCCGTATCTTTCAGCAATTGATTCAATGTTTCTTGAATAGCCTCTGACGTAAAATCACTACTCTCTAGTGCGTTCTTGGTCTGTTTTATTAGCTCAGCTCGTCGTTCGGGCGAGATTTTGCTTAGTTGTTTATTTTTTTCGATTAATCCCATATTAGGTTGCGGATCGGTGAAAAAGTAGCCGAACTGTTGCAAATCTTTTAGGGTTTTTAGCCTGTCTTGGGCCAGCTCTAAAATCTTTAGCTTATATTTTTCATCGGAATCTTTTGCAGAGTCGGGCCAGTAATTACCCACCTTTTCATATAAATCGTGGGTAGAAAGTTGCCTAATGAACTGTCCATTTACCCACTCTAGGCGTTTTTCGTCAAAAGTTGCTGGGCTGTTGTTGATGCGTTCTAGGCTGAATTTTTCTGCAAGCTCTTTTAGTGTAAAAATTTCTTGTTCGGTGCCGTCGTTCCAGCCCAGTTGGGCTAAAAAACACAGCAATGCGTCTGGCAAATAGCCGTTGTCGCGGTAATCCAGGGTATTTGTATCGCCGGTACGTTTTGATAGCTTTTTGCCATCTGTCCCGTTGATCACTGGCAAATGCACAAACTGTGGAGCTTCAAAGCCCAGTGCTTTGTATAGCAGGATGTGTTTTGCGGTTGAAGCAATGAATTCATCACCACGCAGAACGTGGGTTATTTGCATTTCATGGTCGTCTATAACGTTTGCAAAGTTATAAGTCGGAAAACCGTCTGACTTTTGCAATATAAAATCGTCTATGTCGGCAAGTTTTTGGTGCAAATTACCTCTAACGGGTTCATCCCACTCAACGAAATCTTTCCACTCCTTAATTGTTTCGGCACACGCAGAAACGTCTAACCGAACTACATGTGGTTGAGATTCGTCGCTTTCGGTAGTCGCCATATTTTTACGAAATAAAAATGCACGCTTTTCTTGCTTAGCCTGTTCACGAAGCTGATCTAGCTGTTCGTTGGAGGTCCAATCGCGATATGCCAGGCCACTAGCAAGCAAGGTGTCTATATATTTGCCGTACACGCCACTTTCGTGGCGTTTAGACTGCACAAACTCGATATTCTGGTGTTCGCCCTCGCTAATCCAAAAGCCTTCGTCGGGCTGCAAACCAAGCCACTGCAAGCTGTCGACAATTTGCTCTACCCCTTCCTCTATATATCTTTCACGGTCGGTATCTTCTAGGCGCAGTATAAATTGCCCGCCATTTTGCTTGGCGTACAAATAGTTAAATAGCGCAGTTCGAACCCCGCCAATATGCAAAAAACCAGTTGGGCTGGGGGCGAAACGAGTGCGTACATTTTTTTCCATCAAGTATCAGTATACCAATACTTGACAATAACGTATCATAGTACTATGATATTGGAGTTCTGTTTGCAACTCTTTATGGGAAGTGAGGGAGGCTAAATGGAGTACGATCACGAGGGAGGTGATGCTGGGTTGTTTGCGTTTGCATCTCTGGCTATATTGTTTGTTTTTGTTCTTCTTGGTGGTCTCATCTATGTAAGTGTTCAGCGAGTACAAGAT
>JBBTRW010000102.1:0-2744 GCA_038064995.1 Patescibacteria group bacterium
TATCTGCACTGGCCAGCCTACCGGCCGACATAATACTAGGTTATATGATTGCTGTGGCCGAGTGGTTTGCCAATATTCCTAGTGCCAGTATATCGGTAACAATTGGGATATATGGATTAGTCGTATCCTACATATTATTGATTATTGTCGCGGTTATTTTGCAGCGGGTAACCAAACATAACTTCAACAATGACAATATTGTTGATTAAATTAACAGATTGAGCATGGTATAATATTCGTTATATGGCAGGTCACAATAAATGGTCAAAAATCAAACGGCAAAAGGGCGCTAACGACGCAAAGCGCGGTGCTGTATTTACTAAGCTGGGCAGCTTGATAGCTATTGCTGCTCGTGGTGGTACTGATCCGGCGACTAACTCTGCGTTAGCCATGGTTGTTGAAAAAGCCAAGGCAGCTAATATGCCGAATGCCAATATTCAGCGCAGTATCGACCGAGCCAAAGACAAAAACGCTACACAATTAGAGGAAGTTACCTATGAGGGTTATGGTCCTGGCGGTGTTGGCCTAATAATCGAAGCAGCGACCGATAACAAAAACCGAACTTTTCCAGAAGTTAGAAATGCCTTGACCAAGAATGGCGGCCGCATTGCCGAACCCGGCAGTGTTGCTTTTCAGTTTGATCGAAGGGGTGTGATTGCTGTTGGTGCTAGCGGCGAAGAGGCGCTGCTGCAGGTACTAGACGCAGGTGCCGAAGATGCGGTTGAGGATGAGGGGGAAATAACAGTCTATACAGCAGCAAAAGATCTAGCGAAGGTTCGTGAAAATATCTCGGCTAGCGGGCTAGATGTCAAAGACGCCGGCCTGGAATATGTACCGAAGAACACAGTTGCCCTAGATGATGAAAAGTCAGAGAAAATTCTAAGGCTTTTAGACCTAATTGAAGATCTGGATGATGTCATAAACGTCAGCAGCAACGCTGAATTGTAAACTGTTATAATGTGGTTATGTTTAGTCGTAAGCCCAAAAGCATAATTAGCAAAGTCATAAGCCTAACAACCAATACAAATGCCAAAGAAGCCTCGCATACCTGGATGGGCGAGGACAAAACGCGTCAGGCGAGGTTTGGTTCTACGTCACGTGAGACTTTTGAGCAAAGGCGACAGATAGACAGGGAGAGGAAGACTGTTTCTAGGTATAGCGATTCTCGCATTGGAGCCTCGGCAACCAGGGCAAGAGGTGATATCGCCAAGGCTGCCAGCAGGGAAAGAGAGAAGATCAGAGATCGCTTTGACGGCGACCAGGCAAACTCTGCAAATATCAGCAACCCACTACCCCCTCAACCTTCAGCTACACCACCTGCGTCCGATCGGTCATTTTACCCTGAATTTAGACCAAAATTATGATAGAATAACGTATACTAGGAGGGCATGCGTGGCGGATGTAGCTCAGTTGGTTAGAGCGCCGGGTTGTGGTTCCGGAGGTCGTGGGTTCAATTCCCATCATTCGCCCCAAGAATTTAAAATTTATGAAATATCATCATCAAAAAGGCATAATTCAAAAAGACAAAAAAGGTCATAAAAAACTATGGTTTGTTTTTTTCGTGCTGATGATTATAGCCACCTACTGCGCCATGATGTTTACAGTCCTCGACCTAAACGGCTGGCCGTTGTCAGAAGTTGACGCGACCGCAAAGACCGTTAAAACGACCAAGCCTACAGATAACAAGCTTTTTATACCAGCAATTAATGTTACTGCAGACAACAGCTCGGTAAAATTAAGCGGAGATCCTTCGTATGACGATGTGACAGCTTCGGGCTCAGACGTTGGCTTTGGCATTACGCCATCTAGCTTGCGAAAATCTTCGCCATTTTACAACCTAGACCAGCTAAAGGATGGCGATGAGATTTATCTAGACAGTGAAGGAATACGTTATGTCTATAAAGTCACAAAATCAGTTGGTGAAGAAGAGCAAAAGCTAACAATTAAGACCAAGCAAGACACGATTGTTGCAAAAACTATCGGAACTGTTTCTTGGAACAACGGCAAGCCTGCCCTTGAAACTTTCTAGCTATATCTCTCTAAAAGGTTCTATTTTTGCACCTAACGAATTCAGCCGATTTGAAAAATCTTCATAGCCACGTGCGATTGAGTATATGTTGCGTAGGGTAGATACGCCCGGTGCAGCCAACATTGCTAACATTATCACGACTGCTGGCCTTAAGGCCGGAGGAGTGACTATTTCCGCACTTTTCCACTCGGTTGGACCTTCTATGTATACACGGTGTGGGTCTAATAATTCTACCTTTGCGTTTAGTTTGTTTAGTTCGGTTAGGTAAATTGCTCTGTTTTCGAATGACCAGTCGTGCAGTAAAGAACGGCCCTTTGCTGTAGCGGCAATAATTGCAAAGAACGGCAGGTTATCCATATTAATACCCGGAAAGGGTAGGGCATGTATCTTATCAAGGGGTGCGCGCAGGTTACTGCTTTTTGTGGTGATATCAACCAGTCTTGTATGGCCATTGTTTGCCTGATATTCTTTGCTAATTTCGTAGTTAAAGCCCATTCTCTCTAGCAGATCTAGCTCTATTTCTAAAAATTCTATCGGCGCTCGTTTGATCGTAATCTCTGACTTTGTCACAATTGCAGCCGTCAGGAAGCTCATTGCCTCTATAGGGTCTTCACTGGGGTAGTATTCAACGTTTTTGTTAATGTTCTTTAGGCCGGTTATGTGCAGAGTAGTCGTTCCCGTGCCTTCAACCTTGACCCCTAGTTTTTTCAAGAAT
>JBBTRW010000103.1:0-18049 GCA_038064995.1 Patescibacteria group bacterium
GCTTTCCTGGTGGCAAGTGCAGAGAATATCAAAATACGCCAGGCGAGCTGACCTATAACGAATCGGACAATGCTGCCTTGATGAACGAGCTTAAAACAGTAGTAGCCAATCTTCCAAAGGGGACCAGGGTGTCCGTTGGCGATCACGTAGGCCCTTTTGCGTCCTTTAGGCCAGCCGCAGAAGGGGCTAATATACACTTGATAGCTATCTTAAAAAGCACCGAAAACAAGTGCCCTAGTAATACAATAACTGGGTGGTATGATGCTGGTCAGCAACTATTGCAGTGTCAGGTTCAACTAATTCGTTACAGATAGTATAGTAGACAATATTCAGAAATCTGATATAATATACCAATTATGGCTCGCTTAACTACTAATCCCAATAGGCTCGTTGTCGGTATGACTGGTGGTATAGGTGCTGGTAAGAGTACCGTAGCAGATGAATTCGTACGTTTGGGCGTGCAAGTTGTTGATGCGGACTGTATATCACGTCTGGTGATGACTCGGGGGCAGGCGGCTTACGAACAAATTGCCGAACAATGGCCACAATTTATAGACGAAGACGGCAACATAGATCGCAAAAAGTTGCGTAATCACGTAATGAAGGCAAAGCCAGCAGACAGAGCAGAGCTCAATGCTATTACTCATCCAGAGATTGGCAAAGAAATAGACAGACAGCTGGCACTGCGCGACTTGGGGTACTATGCCGTGTTAGATTCGCCTTTGCTATTGGAAACGGGTGGTGAGGCTAGGGTTGACAGGGTTTTGGTTGTTGATGTGCCAGTCGACATACAAAGACAAAGAGCCCTGGAAAGAGACCCAGGCGGTAATATTGATGAGATTATAAAAATCCAAATACCCAGGGGTGAACGCCGAGAAAGGGCTGACGATATCGTGAAAAATGATAAAGACAAGATGCATCTAAGACGTCAGATTTGCGCTCTTCACTTTTCAACACACCCACCACTTGCCCTGGCTAAACCACCACCTAGAAGGTAACTGTAATAATTATTCGCTCTGAAAGCCAGCTTGAAGAGCCTTGTCTCAACAAAAGAAAAGACCCGATCATGACATCAGGTACTTTCTTGGTGGCTCCTCTCGGACTCGAACCGAGGACACAAGGCTCTTCAAGCCTCTGCTCTACCAACTGAGCTAAAGAGCCGCAAGCTTGTTAGCTAGATACGATTTTACACTAAATCTAAACAGTTGTCACATACTCTGTGCAGCTATTTAAAACCAACCACAATAGTCGCTGGTTTTGCCAGCCGCTTGATCTGCTGCTGGCAACGCATTTAGCTTGGACGCGGTGTCGCTGTCAAAATAATCCAAGAAACACACTCCGTAAAAAGCAAACTCCTTTTCATCCGCATGCTTACTGGCGTAAGCCGAGTTTTTAGAGGCAACGTTAGGCTGACGTAGGTCATAGATACCAAGGTCCATACTAGTATTTTGTAATTCTTTTTTGAAGCCAACTCCCGTGGCAACCTTTTCGCCGGCTTTTACTGCAATTGCAGGCTCTATTGGCGTAGTTCTAGAGTCATCAACCTTTGGTTCGGGTAGTTTATCCATTATTGCTTGAAACTTTGGTGTGAGCGTGCGCAAGTGGTCAAAGCGATAGGCGTAGCCACAAGGTAGAGTAAAGACCATAAAGTATTGCACGTCACCTTTCTCAATATAGCGACTAGCTTTTATCAAAGCAGAGTCTATCGGTATAGTCACATCAATATCCTCATTTTTAGAGTTAGCGAACAAAAAGCCACCGTGTGTTTTGTAGCCGGTGCTACGTTGCTGACCGGGGTAGAGAACACTAGTAACCTTATCTGTATCGGCTGGCATTTTGAACTCTGGTTTAGGGTCGCATGTGGGCGCTGTGCCACCTTGTGCTTGCCAACTATTTCCATCCCACGCCCATGTTACTGACGATGCTTTGCTGGCAGAGTTGTCGTTCTGAGAATCTTTATTACTACTCAGTACAAATCGCCAAACTACAAAACCTAGTAACCCTATAACAACAACTGCGATCAGTATTTCTATTATATGAAAACCACGTTGATTTTTACTCATTCTTTATCCAGTTTGTGTTTATCGTATGTTTCGCCAATGAGGCCAAAAAAATACCAGTTGGAAACAGTAATTTTGTAGAATTGGTGGCCGTCTTCGCCCTGGGCTTCTTCTAATATGCTGTCATTTGCTTGCAGTCTATCTTTAATACACTGAAATGCCACGTTTTGCTCGTCGCCTGGCTCTAGCAGTTTGGCTGTGCCTTCAAAATAGACACCAGTTGCATCGTCGTTTGGACCATGTTCTTTCATGATATTTCCGGCAACATTTGGATTGCTAACTAGCTCTTGGCTGTGTCTTCTGGATTTGCGCGAACGAAAATATAGGTTAAGGTCGTCGTCATAAGCAAAATGCAGCTCACAAACCCAGGGTGTATTATTTTGTACTGTGGCGAGTGATAAATGCAACAGTGGGCTTATGTATTGCCGTATAACTTTTTCTATTTCGGTATCGTTATTATTCATACACTTATCATAACAAAAGAATCATCCAGTCGGTTACAATTGCAATCATTCTCATGGTTAAATTTATTCAGGTATAAGTTCAGGTATAAGGAGTCAGGTATAAGGTCTCACCTTTTAAGGTGTAATTTTGTGCATTTTAGGAATCTGCAAGTTCGTACTTTAGCTGGTCTAGCATATTCTTGTGCTCTTCGTAGTCTTCTAGGAATTCCATGTAGTTCTGGCCTTCAAACATGGCAAGAATACGTTCACTGTTTATCCATAATGATGTTTTTTGATTAATATAATAAGCCAAGCTTGAATAAAAGTATGATTTATATGTACGCGGATTCAGGTGAATATAGCGAGTAATATGTGCTAGGTAGCTGTCATTGCTAATACGGGAAGCTTTAAAGACCCCCTGGAACAACGTTCCGACACGCTTATGTCTTTTGTTAAAGTACATAGTGTATGCCGTTAAAACCGACTGCATGAATACGCCTAAATTCTTTGCTTCGCCTTTTGTATAAAAAAGTAGATGGAAATGATTGCCTAGCAGACAATAACATAGCAATTCAATATCCTGATCAAACTTACGGTATGACAACCCGTCAGCTTTAGTGCTGGTATCTGTCGGATCGAGGTGTCTTTTAAGGATTTTCATGTATTGCGCCTTATCATGCGAGTCCAGAAATATTGGTTGCTTGGCAACGCCACGGTTATATACATGATAATACTGGTTTGTCGCATATTCTTTGATTACATTCCTTGACGGCATGAATCTATTTTACATCAAATCACACCTTAAAAGGTGAGACCTTGTGTTGTCGGAATGCTGTATATTTTTATGAGACAAAGAGTTTGAAATCATGAATTCGAAGCAAATTAGAAAAGCCTCCGAGGAGACTTTGCTAAATTGGTGACACTCTCCTACCGATACAATCGGAGAGTTCTCTATTCTACACGGTTGGTCGTTTTATGATCAGGTCGGGTTCGGGAGTTTCGAGTTTTAGGTTGGCTATGACTTTATCAACTACGTAGGAAGGTTCCATGAAGTTATCGAATTCGGCAGGTAATGCTTCGTCGTGGAGGTGTGTTTTTATTCCACCTGGGTATACAGAAAGAATCTTTACTGGGTTATCTTTGTTCTCACCACGCAGTGCATCAACATAACCACGAAGAGCCCATTTGCTCGAAGCGTAGAGCTTGGCACCGATAGCGCGAGATGCATCGAGCGCTGCGCTGGAAAGTATATTAAGGATAATTCATTCTTTCATATTGAGCAAGGCAGTTCTAGAACCTAGTACAGAGCCAAAGAAATTAACGTCGAACATTTCATGGGCACGATCCATATCTAGTAAATCAACCATTGGAAATTTCTTGAACTGACCTGCGCTGTTGACCCAAATGTCGATCTTGCCGAACTCCTGAATAGCAAAATCAGCTACTGCTCGAATGTCTTGCTCACTGCGGACATCCACAACGTGTGCATCCGCACCAATTTCGAGCGCAGTTTCCTCTAACAATTCCCTGTTCTTGCTGGCAATGATTACATGGGCGCCTTCTTTGATCATGCCCTCTGCAAGAGCCCTCCCAAGACCTTGGCTACCGCCAACAACAACAGCTACTTTATCCTTCAAATTCATTCCCTACATTTTACCATACGACAAACTCTCAACTATTCATTTTGATGTGGTTAAGATTTGATAGTTCACACAGACCAAAAATCCCACCAAACGGTGGGATTTTTGGTAGTACGAGACTAGTTGCTAAAAACTTAATAAGCTTTTTTTGCGCCGTCTTTTACTTCTTTTTCAGCATTGTCTTTTGACATCATTGCACAAACAGTTTTTCCGCATTTTTGGTGCTTGCCCTTGGCCATGAAGCCACCTTTTTTAGTTTGTACGATCTCTGGTGCTGTCAACTCAGCGCCTTTTTCCTTACATTTAACGCAATATCCTGTAGCCATGTCTATCTCCCCTTGAACTTATTGTTCATTATCAATTTGGTGCTACGCAGTTGACATACTTCTAACTAAATCTATTGAGTTAGTTGACGATTATGCGTTGCGTGAATTGGTGCAAGAGTTTAGTCTATCGCCTGACTTGGTTACAGCCTGAACTCTATTACTAATTATTATACATCAACAGATACAAAGGAGCTATAATAGGAATATGAAAGTTGCTACAAGAACTAGAGGTCGGCCCACAGTGTTTGACAATGACGCTGTCCATAAATTAGAACAGGCATTTGCTATCGGCTGTACGGTTGAAGAAGCATGCTCTATATCTGGTGTTTCTCGCTCTGCTTATTACAAGAAGCTCGAAGAAGATAGTTATTTTATGGACAAAATGGAGCGTGCCAAGTTATTCATGATTATTCAAGCTAGGCACACAGTTTGTAACGCTATTAGAGCTGGCGATATTAAAACTAGTATGTGGTTCTTAGAGCGTAAGCGTAAAGATGAGTTTGGTGTAAAGATATTGTCTGTCGTTGATACAGATGACCAACTCGAAAACTATTCAGACAAAGAACTTCACGCACTTCAGTTATTATAGATGTATGTCAGTTTACAGATTATATATTGATGAGTCGGGACATCACCGCTACCAAAGGAATGAAGCCATAACCGAACGGTATCTTGGCTTGACCGGCATTATCATAAATAAAGATGTTTACGATAATGAAGTGATAAAGAGAGTTGAGCAACTCCGTTCACATTTTTACACCGACCATGACCTTAGGCCACCTCTTCATCTTACAGATATAATGGCTTCTAAGAATGGGTTTGCAAAGCTACAAGAAGCAGACATAAGAAAACAATTTGATGAGCAATTATTGTCGCTACTTAAAGATGTAGATTATCAAATCATTACTGTTGTTATTGATAAGAACGGTCATCAAGATAAATATGTAACGCCTGAACATCCCTATCATTACAGCCTGACTTGTATGCTGGAAAGATACTGCAAGTTTCTTAAATATGCCAATGCAAAAGGTGATGTCATGGCAGAGGCTCGTGGCAAAAAGGAAGATAGAAAAATAGAGGAAGTGTATTCGGATTTTTATGCAAATGGTACGAACTTCGCAAATGCAACAGATGTACAGGCAAGATTAACCTCAAAAGAAATTAAGATGAAAACAAAATATCATCTCATTCATGGACTTGAGTTCGCAGACTTAATAGCACTTAATTCAAAGATTGATATTCTGCACTCAAATGAGAGAATAGAAACTCTAGATAATAACTTTACAAAGACTGTTATAGAGGCAATTCAACCGAAATATTACACTGGTGCAACTGGACCAAAGGGCAACGGTAAAAAGTTCCTATAAAACAAAAGAGACCCTTGCGGGTCCTTCTGCGACGCTCTTACGAGTCGTCCCCCTGCGATAAACGCATTACTCATATTGTAGCATAAGCGATAAGCTTAATCGTTTTGGGACTGTTTTTTTGCGTCTTTCTCTTTCAAATCTTTAACTTGTTTTTTAGTTATCGGTTGATACACGATTTCCATTTGTCGGACCAGCTTTGATAATTTATCTCTTGCCTCGGTCCTGTCGATATCTTTACCGAATCGTGCTTTGTATAAAGTCTGAAACTCAGCAACATCTTTATCTGTTATATTCATAGCTTTACTAGGTAATCATATATCTTAACCATTGCCAAAGTATCAAGTCCGCAATACTTGATGAGGTCGTCAAAGATAACTTGTGCTTCTTCGTCACTAACAGCACCTGTAACAGCGTCATACCACCGAATTGGGGCAATCATGCCATTTTGAATACCAAGCTCTTTGTATGACAGTTCAGGCACTAATACTGGCAACACATCTTTAATGGAGTTACTGCCCCTAAAATCAGGATGTATGAAGTGCTGTTTGCTGAATATGTCTTTTAGGTCAAAAATCCTATCATTAACACTTGTCATGAACTGGCTATATTCAGGGTAAGTCTCGCCCATTTCTCGGTTACGACCCATTTCAAATGTTTTGTGCCAAACTATCACACTGCCGTCATCGTCCATTATCTCCCTAAGACCAGCCAATAGCTCTTGTGCTGGCAGTTTATTCTCATCCCTAGATAGATACTCATAATGTTCTAGCTTACCGCCATTCTCTCGTAATACATCTAGTGAGTATTGGAATGGTATTTGCTGATAGGGTTTACAACCCTCATATAGTGGAACTGCTGTTGAAACTGTTTCATAATCAAGGAAATATAGCGGAAATACTAAGTCGCCTAGAATACGCTCAATGCTAGCTTTATCTATTTTGACATTTCCAGTTTTTGTAGCTTCTACTTGGTTCTTTTGTGGGACGCTTAGTTTCACATCGTCAGGCACATCAGCTACATTGAATATTTCGTTATCAATTAAGGAAGCGAGTTTCTTATCACGCATGTTTGTAATATTAAAAACAGAATACTCAGGAATATCAGGGTTGAGGAGTTTGAAAGTAGGGCAATGATTAGACCTTGTTCTTAAACGACAACTGCATGATGTTGGTTCAGATGTATCAGTAATTGAAGTGAGTGCGTCTTTGATTTGGTCTTTAATCGTTGGCAATATTTCATCTACATCACTGGTTGTATCTTCTTGTGTTAAAAACTCTGAAGCAACTATGTTTGGTTTACGCTTGTATTCTTTGTTGAGGAATATAACCCCTGTCTTACCAATATTGTAGCCAGCCTCAGCAAAAGCTGACTTCTGAAATGCAAGGTCGTAGATGTGTTCTTTCTTTACAGAGTTAGTACCTTTGACTTCAAATAGTGTCCATGATTTATCATCATCGTTATAGGTAATAACATCTGCCATGGCAAATAATCCACTGTCAGTAAAAACTGTTGCTTGGAATATAGTTTTAGTGCCGTCAGAAACTAACTTTTCAGTATCACGCTTTGCTTCGCTACCTTTTGTCTCTACAAGTGTGGCGTTAGGAAATAGTTGTCGTGCATACTTCTCGACCTCGTTTCCTTGCTCTTTGCGACGCTTGATATATTCTTCTTCATCAGCAGGCACAACTTCAGGTTTATACTTCCATAGCCAAAGATAACTCGGGCATACTTGGTACTTTAGAAAGTCTGTCTTAGATAGATATATTTGACGCTCACTCATCTATATCTTTTCGAGCTGTTTAATTATCGCTTCGGACAAATCGGTTTTTTCTATTAGGTATTCATCCCACTTATTGCTCTCGGATTGTTTTCTGCCAGCAACAAACCCAAGCATACTGCCACCTTGCAATTTGTTAGACATCTTAATGAAGTCAGGTGCAGGAACAAACCATAGATAGTCCCAAACATCTCCGTCATTCGTATCAAAGTAACAGAATACATACGCCATAGAATAGTTATCAACGGCTCCGCTTGCTTTAACTGTCGCTGTATATATTTCTGACGGGTCATTGCCAAACCGACTTTTGATTTGTATGAATAATGACTTCAGCTTACCCTTGGGCTTTACAATCAGGTCAATACCTTCGTCATCAGATAATGGCTTGAAGCACGAAACCTCAGTATCTCCGTAAAGAGTTATAAGCTCAGCGATACGGGCTTCGGCAATGTCGCCTTTTTGTTTTGATGAAACTTTTGAGATAATCGCTTGCTTCTTTTTTTCCTGCTTTTCCTCAGGACTAGTTTTGCTGGTGTTAGCGTCTGCGTTTATGTAAAAAGTGGAAGGGTTGGTCTTAACGAAACGAGATTGGCTACCATTTTTATTGATATCAACTACGAGTTGGGCGTTCATTGTTGCCCATGGAGTATTACCTGCCGTAACTAGCAACCCTTGCTGTTGAGCAATTTCAGTTATTTTCTTACTATGAAGTGGCTGACCAGCTTCATGCAATACTTTGAACGCAACATCCTTGAAGCTAGCCATTATTTATCTCCAAATACTCGGACAACCTCATCAAAGCTCTTTAGTCTGTCTCTATTCCACTCTTCTTGTTTTATGTATAGAGCTTTGTAGACCATTTTGCTTTGACGGTCATTAACATCATCGCACCACTTTTTTAGACGCTCAAACTTTAGCTTGTCGTCGTCTTCTTCACGACCTTTAGTTTCAATTATATAAACTGTTTTGCTATCAGTTTTTACGAAGAAGTCAGGGTAGTAGTTGGCTATAAAGCCCTCGGTGTTCTTATATTCAATTCGCAACGCACTAGCTTCTTTGTTTTGGAAGTTCTTGGTAAACGAAATAACATCTTCACAGCCCTCTATAAACCCAGCGAATACTAATTCAAAGTCACTATCACCAACAATCTTATTGAAGACTGATTTTTTAGGTACAACGAAGCCCTTGTCATTCACTACAAATGGGCGTGACTCACTTATCTTGATGTAGTTCTTTATCTCGGTATCGCCGCTATCTTGAACAGTCAATTCGTTAATTGCTTTTTTGAACGAGTCTTTTATCAGATGAATATACTCAACTTCTGACAAGTTTCTGAGCATGTTCAAATCAGATAGTTCTACTTCATTGTCAAACATATACTGGTGCACGAACTCTCTAACCTTGCCAAAGAGAATGTCGTAGCAACCAAACAATCGTAGCTCTCGCATAATAGCTTGTGCAAAGAAGCCAATCACGCTTTGGTAGTCAGGATTTATTTCGCCACTAAGTACAGTCGTGTGATGTTCGTTTTCTCCAACAACATCCTTGAAAACAATCTCTCGTTTTTCCTGCTCTGTAAAAGTTTTGATTGAAACTTTTTTGTTACCAAACTTCGATACATCTAAGTCAGAAAGGTTCTTATACTCTCTCTGTATTCTTGGTGTCATGATTGGGATTTCAATATCTAGCTTTTCAATATCCTTTTGTGGATTTTCACTGTCTACCTCAACAACCATAGGTGCTATTGGCTTAGAGCCTGTGCCCATAGCTTTCTTCTCTAAGATAACGCCCTCGCCCTTGATTGACTCAACAAACTCCATAAACGCAGGCGTACCAACTACACTGACATATTCTTTTACATCATCACGACCAAAGAACATTCTACGCAAACCACGACCAAGTGTCTGTTCAGGTAATATCTTTGAGTCAGCGGCATACGGCCTTAACCCGACGATAGTAGTTACATTCTTAACATCCCAACCCTCTTTCAACATCATTACAGAAATGATTACTTTGAATGGGCTTTCCCAGCTATCAATTTCGTTAGCTTGTTTACGGAGTATGTCTAGCTCGTCTTTGTTCTTTCCTGAAACGCTTTCTGATATATCGCCACTTTTGTTGGTATGAATAGTTAGTACGCCATCTCTCAAATCAGCAAAGCTAGTTCTGATATATTCTGCAACTTCGTCACAGTTCTTAGTGTCATCCGTCATTATGAACAAGATAGACTTCTTGCCCATAGGCTTCAGCTCATCATAGGTTTTACGCCACTCTTCAATACCTAGATTAATGAAGTCTCTGTACTTCTCGCTAAACAGTGAGCTTTGATTTTCATGCAACTTACCACGACTTGCGGCGTCAGGCACGACAGGGTTTTTAACAATCTGTTGGTGTATTGCCTCAACAAGAGGGTAGTCACTGATTGTCTGTACGAAGATTGAGCCGTCTCGCTTCTTAGGCGTAGCCGTAACATCAAGCTGTAATGATAAGCCTGAGCCTTTTTGTTTTAATTGGTTATCTATATCTTGAATGGACTTTGCCCATGCTAACTTCTCGTCCCATATATGATGAGCTTCGTCATTTATGACTATCAACTCGTCAATATCTCTAACTATCATTCCTAGGTCAACAGTTGAGTCATTCGTTTTAGTCACAGGCTTGTCGCCCAAGAAATAGGTCGATGAGTCTTCGTCATCAGCACTGGCGTTTTTAACATCCGACTCAAATACACGATGTATGTTAGTAAGAAAGATATTGCCTGTGTCAGAAATGTTGCGTAGATTGTCTTGCAAGTGGAGCGTGAGCTGAAAGTCATCTTGCCAGTTTTGACCACGATATCCATTGTCAGGAAGTACTGGGTCATCGTGGAATATCTTTAATCCCTCAAAGTCATTCTTTATACGCTCAAACACAATCACATTGGGGGCAATAAGTAGGAAGTTCTTTGAAAGTTGTGAGTCTTCTTCATATTTTTTATGGAAATAAGCCCACGCAAGCACTAAACTCATTACTTTTGTCTTACCAGCACCAGTAGCCATTTTAATAACAAATCTCAGCCATTCTTCTGTAAACATTCCTGCACTTAGCACGCCAGTAGAGTTGTATCGTATAAGGTCGTACTTATCTTTTACCTTGGCGACTTCATAAAGCCATACGACCGTTTCTAGTGCTTCACGCTGTGCAAAGTAGTATCTAAAATTATATGAAGAGCCGTCTTGATTGTACTGAATATGGTCTTCTTTGAACCACCAATTGAGCAGTGCAATAGATGTGTCGCTTGCACCCTCGTAATTAAGCAATCGCCATTCTTTAACTTTTTTACGCAAGTCTGCAACTAGTGGTGGAAGTAACTTCTCGTGACCTTTGTCTCGTAAGTCTTCATCAGCAGGAAACCAGCGAATACTTGGGTCTAATATGGCGTAAGGGTCTGTGGGGAAATCTTTATGTAGTGCCATGCTAAACCTCTACCTCAAACACCCTAGTCGTATCATTGCCAAATATATCTACAACCTTGATTGCTACCTTATATTTTCCCTTAACTACTTCTTTGGAAGCAGAGATAAAGTCTAAGTCTCTGTTTTTCTTAGTCCTAAAACTTTGCCACTCATTATCAAAGATATAGTCACCAGTCCAAACTTCTTCATACTCTAGTAAATCCTGAACATTGCCTTTGCCAAATAGGTTATCGCCATGAGTTTTAGGCACCCTAATCATTTCTTTACGGCTTGAAAAGTCAAAGTCCACAGCCCAATAATCAATCCAATCGCTCCACTTTTTGGTGAGTACATCTTTTGAGATAATGTCGCTATCTTTATCTTTTGAAACTTTTACAACTTGGCCGTTTTCTACAATAACCTTAGCTCCGCCGGGGCGTAATGCTTCTGCAACTTCACCAGAGTCATCCTGATTATAAAATACGGAGAAGTCAGTTAATTCAACAGAAATCTCTTTCTTATTCATCGGACCTTTTACGGTTGGCTTGGCGTCAATAAATGCAACATCGTAGAACTTTACATGCCCACGCTCAACAGCTTTTTTATCAAATACTTCCCTTGGTATTACTCTAAAGCTAACATCTATTCCTTGGCTAGTGTATGCATGGAAGTCCAATCCCATTTCATAGTCAAACCCAAGTATGTCAATCTTTGTAATGCCTTTATCTTTGCACTCGGATACTATGTCATCTACTTGCTTAGACGAAACAGGTGTACTAATTGGACCAACTGCTACCAGTCTATCTCTTTTCTTGCCTACAATGTTCACAAACGACTCAACAAGCTCAGCCTTGTACGCTGTAATAATTAGCCTTACGAACTCTTTCTCTTTTCTTACAGCTTGCTGAGCCTTTTCTTCGGCACGCAAGTCGTCATTTATACTTAAGTAACTCTCTCGCTCGTACCTACCCACATTCAGTATTTCAAATGCACGAAAATCTACGCCGTCTTTTTTTAGCTTCCTTTGTACATCTATCATTCTTTTACGAGTAGTATGCACTCCAAACTTTCCGAGGTCAGAGCCAATCCATTTCCTATTAAGTCTTTCGGCGACAGCCATGGTAGTTCCAGAACCACAGAAGAAATCGGCTATCAAGTCACCCTCCTTTGAAGAAGCAGTGATTATTCTTTCCAGAAGTGCTTCTGGTTTCTGCGTAGGATAGTCTTGTGCTTCGCCACTATATTGCAACGCATTTCCAGAAATATCAGTCCATAAGTTAGATATTTGTTTGCCTTTAAGTTCTCTCTCTTCAAGGTAATTCTTCTCGCGTATAGTTTTGCCGGTGAAGTATAGTCTGTTGTCTTGCTCTAGTTCTTTAAGCTTGTCTTTATTTACTCGCCATCCACTCTGGGGGTGAGCCCATACAGCCCCATTATTATCCGTAAAATCATACCTCAAGTTTGGCCGATTTGAGTTTTTAGGATTGATGATTGGCTGTGTATTATATGGCCCGCGTCCGTCGTTATCATTGTGTGTATATGTCTTTTTATCTGCCTCAGTTAAAGCCATAGTTACTGGAGTAAATGCGTAGCTGTCTGACTTTGTATACCAAAGTATATAGTCAGCGTTTTTTGGTAAATTATTATAGACAGACTTACCCGCCGTGGTACGCTGCCATACAATCTCATTCATAAACTTACTACTGCCAAATACCTCATCTAATACAAGTTTTAGGTATCCGTTCACGCGTGAGTCGCAGTGTACATAAATACTACCGTCATCAGCCAGCAAGTCGTGCATTAACTTAATTCTTTCATAAATCATTGCGATAAAACTATCTGCACCTTTTCCCCAGGTGTCCCTGTATGCAATCTCTTCTATCACAGACGGTTTCTTCGTAAAACTTTCTTCCTCATTTCCGTCCCCAATTTTGAGTTGCATAGAAAAATCTGCACCTACATCAAAAGGCGGATCTATGTAAATAAGTTTTAAACCACCCTGGGCTTCAATCTCTTTACGCATAGGACCATTTGCCAGTGAAGAAAGTATCAGTTTGTTATCACCCCATATCAGTTTGTTTGTCCAGCCTGTTAACTGTCTGCCACTATCATCAAAAAGTGTTGATTGTAGGCCAATCCTTTCATCACTTCTTGGCTCGTCAATCTGTTCAATGACTTGGAATGGTAGGACGGTATTCGTTACCTCGCTGGTCTTGCCATTCCACAGTAATTCAACTTCACGAGCGTCATCAAATAACAAAAAACGATACTTCTCTGGAAGTGGCTTACCTGCCTCTAGGAATTTAAATATGTCTCGTTTTTCGTTATCGCTCAATGTCATTTGTTTTTCTCCATTATCTTCAATACATCATCTTTGTAATATCGCCTATCGCCCCTAGTACCTATACGGACAGCCACTAAGTAGCCTTTTTTATCCCAAGCACGAAGCGTGTTCGGATGACAGCCAAGCATGTCGCACGCCTGTTTGAGCGTGAGTAGTCTTGGTCGTTTAGCCTCAGATTGTGTCATACTATAACTATACACGAGTTACTAGCTCTGTGGTAAAGAACAGCCCATGATAAACAACGAAAAAATCCTAGACCTACTAAGCTATATTGATATTGCCAACGGCTTTAGCCAGGGCAAGCCAATGACTATCGACTCCAAGGAGCTGTACTCAAGGGGTATTAGCTTGTCTGAACAAAAGGAATTGCTTGATGTTCTAGCAAACGATTATAGGTATATCAAGTACAAGGATGAGCCAGTCTATAAAAGTATAGAAGATGTACCAGAAGAAATATTGTTGGAGCTATATGATATTGAAGAGATGGGCTTACAGGGCAAAACTGACTTTGCTGACATGATTGAAGATTTACTTGCTGAAAAAACATATACAATCCTAGCACTCAATAGATTTAGCACTACTCTTCACAAAATTGATAAGCTAACAACCCCCAAAGTAAAGCCTGCTAGTAGCATTGAGCATAAGTCATTTGCTATCGAGCACCTTGATACTGATAGCTATAACAAGAACAGCGGTATCCTGACATTAACGCCCTATGTAAAAATTGACTATTCAAACGCTGGAAGTGTCAGACGAAAAAATGGTAACAAATATAAACAACCACAGCTTTTGGAAATGCTGTTCAAAAATGTCAATACACTTAAGCAAGGTATTAGTTTCAGTAAAATCTTAGGAGTTAACGACTCGATTATTACTGGAAATCATGTAAAAAATATCAGGAACACAATACAGGAAATCAATGGAAAGATAACAGATATCGCTGGTCCTGATAATCTGATAATAATTCAAGGACGCAAGGTAATTGTAAACAAACTCATCTGTAAAGTTTGCTGAAAATATTTTCAGACTAACCCCCATGTGACGATACGCCCGTAATCAATAACGGGCTTTTTTAATGTTCGTGATTGGTTGCAACAAGGCAACTATGAAAACGAATAATAAATCTCAACCAGCAGAGACACAAGATGAAGCCGCAAGCAAAGGCGTGCCTGCTGAGTTGTCGCAAGAAATAGTGATTGCGATTGCGGACTACTTAGATGTTTTCATCGAGATTGACCTTGAAGTAAAGCAACTAAAACAAGGAGAAGAATATGGCACAAATCAAAACGGTACAGCTTCCAGTCGATGTCTGGGAAAAGCTAAGAGACCTAGCAAGGAATGAAGACCGCTCAATGGCGAGCTTCTTACGCTCTAGGATTGTAAGTCTACACCAAAGGACTTTTAACAAAACACAACTCGACATGAAACAACTTAGTGAAAAAGGAGATAAATAGAATGGAAATCAAAATAATCCCTGAAAAATTCGTGAAGTATCTTGATGCTGATGTTTTGTTACTAGCATTTTCAGAACTCGTAAGGCGTAAAGATTTTGAAAGTCTTAGATACATGAAAAACCAGCTTGAAAACCCATTTGAATTTCCAAACGGGCTAGAAGACTAATTGTCATGGTTGACACCGTAAAACTATATCTAGGTGCTGACGAGTTTACCCTACTTGAACACAGCGAACTTAGAAACTTTACGGTAAAAGGTGGTGTTTCAAGAATGGTACGAAATCCATCGAGGAATGAGCTGAGAGCTGGTTTGTACCTGCCTAGCCTAACTCTAACAAGACGCCCAACAAATGCGGGTGTAAAAGAGTCACTAAGTGTGGAGTTCTCAGCTCCCAAGCTGGTATTTGGCAATAACTTTGATGAGCTTACTGACAAAGACTTTGGAGTAGTCATCGATAAATTGGAAGCTTCACTTAGACATTTAGGCGTTATTGTCTCCAAAGACAATCTAGCTAGTGCTAGGGTCGTATGTTGGCACCCAAGCAAGAACATTATGCTTGATAACCCTTTAGGTTGTCAGGTAGTCATCAACACCTTACGAAAGGCTGATTACACTCGTGTGTACAACATACAAAAGACTAACTTTCAGGACGGAGAAGTTTTGCATTTTCAGTGCAATTCTAAAGACATTGCTTTCTATGACAAGCTCGCTGATTTGCATCGAGCAAAGACCAGCGACAAGAAATCTAGAGAGGTAGATAACCAATTGCAGGTTTCTGTGCTAGACGACATAGGTGTGGTTAATGATTTTAGTGTGCTTCGTTACGAAGTCCGCATAAATAGCATGAGAGCAATGCAACATAACTTCAAGGACATCCCTAAAGATGACTTGGTGTTTAGCAGGCTGTTCGAGGCTAAGCTATCTCGCCAGCTATTATTGAAGCATTGGGAAGTATTCTCTTCGCAGATAGATTATCTATCACTTGATGTAAATATGCCCTTAGAGTTGCTTCAAAACTACCTAGCTGAAAACAAGAATGCAACTCCACAAGCCTCGCT
Organism: Patescibacteria group bacterium; assembly: GCA_038064995.1. Lineage (GTDB taxonomy): Bacteria > Patescibacteriota > Saccharimonadia > Saccharimonadales > Saccharimonadaceae > JACPYF01. Next base: position 15,904 of record JBBTRW010000103.1, read on the forward strand.
TGCCGCAGTTGCAGGGTTGTTCATCGCAAACCAAGAAAGCACAACTGCTCTGCGGAACACGCTTGATAAACGGTTCGGTAGACATTACTGGCCAAAGCTAAAACCAAACATGAAAACAATTAAAGGTCGCCGTTATAGCGACATTACAAAAGTCACTAATTCACTTAATGAATTTCAACCAACCCACATTGAAATGCTCTCAAAAAGCATTGCTTAATACTGGTAATTAATGTTAACTTATAAGGAGATAATTATGTTATATTATTTAATCGCTAGAGTATCCGAGAGAGACCAACGAAAGGCACTACGAGCCCAACAAATAAAACTAGAAAAGTACGCTAATGATAACCATTGTAAGTTTGAATACCATGAGTTTGACGAGAGTGCTCACAGCGTAGATGTAAGAAAAGAGTTTTCAAAATTAGTTGAAGATATAAAATCGCAGAAAGAACCCTGCATAGTTGTCTTTGATAAGATTGACCGCTTCACAAGAGATAGTAGCCAAGAAGAAGTCAAAGAGCTTAATGCTCTAGTACGACAAGGTAAGATTGAAATACATTTTCCATCTGACAATTTGTTTATAGATAAGACATCGCCAGCAACCGACCTGTTTAGGCTGGGCATTGGCATGGCATTAGCTAAGTATTATTCAGATAGCATTAGAGACAATGTAAAAAGACGCTTTGATGAAATGCTAGCCAGTAAGACATGGGTAGGTTACGCACCTATTGGCTATGTGAATGTAAACCTTGGTACGAATGATAAGCCCATAAAAGATATACATGTAGATACAGAGCGTGCCAAACACATTGTTACGATGTTTGAGCTACGCTCTACTGGTATGCCCTACGAAGCAATTGCTGAGCAAGTAAACAAAGATGGCTTACTCAGCAAATCTGGCAGAAAACTCAATAAATCACATGCTGAAAAGATATTAAAAAACCCTTTCTACCATGGGCTAATGACATATATGGGGAATACATACCCCCACAAGTATGAGCCTCTCATTACTCGTGAGCTTTTTAACAAAGTTCAGTTGGTACGCCAAGATAGGCACGACCAACATACAGCTTATAGGAGCAAGAACTTTGCTTTTAAGGAAATTGTGAGGTGTAAGGCTTGCGATTGCACAGTCTCGTCCTACACAGCTCGTGGCAATGTCTATATGAAGTGTACTGGTGCTAAAGGCGACTGTGGCAATGTTAATAGCTCAGAGCAAGGCAAAGACATGATGCCTACAATAGCTGAGATAGTCTGCGGACTACCGATACCTGCTGAGGGGTTAGAACAAGTCATTAATGAGCTTCGTAAGCGTCATGATACACAACAGCTCTACTACACTGAAACGCTAGAACAAGCTCGCAAACAATACGACATGCTGAAAGCAAAGATTAGAACTTTGACTCACACTCACTTAGAGGGGCGTATTACTAAAGAGCGGTATGACGAAATGGTTACAGACCTAAGCAACGAGCAACAACTTTTGAACGATAAGCAGGTAAAACTAACGAGTGGCAACAAAGACTTTCTAATCACAGCGTCCTATCTGTTAGATTTGATACAACGCTCAAATGAACTGTTTGAATGTTCGACAGAGGTTCAAAAACAGAAGCTGATTAAAATGTTACTTTCTAACATTAAAATGTGGGACAAAAAGCTGTACTTTGATGTGCGTGACCCCTATAAAACAATCATTGAAGAAAATAAAAGAGCCCTCTCAGGCTCTAATAATGCAAATTGGTGCGGGTGAAGAGACTCTAACTCTCGACCTCTTCCTTGGCAAGGAAGCGCTCTAAACAACTGAGCTACACCCGCATACGCTGATTGATTATACCGAAAGGTTATTCATAGCACAACTGACCAGTTCTTTGGTACAATATATTTACGTGGCGCCTTGGCCGAGAAGTTAGGCAACGGTCTGCAAAACCGTGTAGGCGGGAGCGTTACCCGCAGGTGCCTCCATATATTTATTTACCGTAAAGGAAATCATATGAAAAGGTCTGAAATACCAGTATTTGAAACAAAAGATGCCAACGAGCAATTTGAAGGTCTGGCGATCGTCATTAGACGTGGCCAAAGGTCAGTTGATATGAACGAACCTTCCTTTGGGGTGCGCACAGAGCTACTTACATTGATGGTGTGGACG
>JBBTRW010000104.1:0-11184 GCA_038064995.1 Patescibacteria group bacterium
ACGTAAAAGCCGACGACGTATCGCGGTTGATCGCAGACGGTGCTGACGACCCTAATTCACTGACCGCGCAGGTTATGAAACAGCCATTTTCGATAGTACTGCTCGACGAAATTGAGAAAGCTCATACCAATGTTTTAGCTACTTTGTTGCAGGTGCTAGATGAAGGAATTTTGCGCGATATCAAAAATCGCGAAGTAAGCTTTCGCGATGCTATAATAGTTGCTACCAGTAACGCTGGAGCCGATCGAATACGCGAGCATATAGAAGCAGGCGAGCAGCTAGAGCAATTTGAAGAGCAATTTACAAATGAGTTAATTTCGTCGGGTCAGTTCAAGCCAGAGTTCCTGAACCGTTTTGACGAAATTGTACTGTTTCGTCCGCTGACAAAAGAAGAGCTATTGCAGGTTGTTGATTTGATATTAGCAGGTGTTAACAAAAACATGGCATTGCAGAAAATTACGGTTGCAGTAGATGACGATGCCAAGAAATTGTTAGTTGAGCAAGGCTACGATCCGCGCCTGGGCGCTCGTCCGATGCGACGGGTTGTGCAGCGTAGTGTTGAGAATTTGGTTGCCAAGACGATGCTAGGCGGTAATGTACAGCCGGGTAGTACGATACGAGTGACATTGGCCGACATTGAAGCGGCGGGTAATGAGCGCAAAGCACCGACTAGTAATTTAGTAACACCTAAAAACTAATCGGATATTGATACATCTTCCACGCCTGGTAATTTTTTGATATTTTCTGAATATTTTTCTAGGTATTCTTTTGGTAGCCAAATATATCCAACCCCATCACTCATTACATTTGTACACGGTAATTTCAGACTAACTTTACCTATAAGTCCCTTCCAGTATTTACACGTATAACCACCATCATTTTCTTGAAGTATGACATTAATCGATCCGCAAAATCTTGGAATTTCGTTAAAATCAATATCATCTTTCAAGTTCTGGCATGTCGTAAATTCATCTAACGATTCTTTCTGGGATATCGATTTTTTATTAATAGTGATAGACTTTCCTTTGTACGATGCCCATATAACGCTAATAATGTTTTTGCCATCTTTTAGATCAGAGCCGCTGACGTCATAAGAAAATACTTCTTTACGGTGTGCGGGTATTGTGTGCTTGGTTATCGCTTGGCCGCATACAGTCATATTAGCGGCCAGGACGTCATCATTAATTGTCACACTCGGCTCAGTATCAGTGCAACTAAAGATTTCAGTTAGGTCTTTGTCAGTAGTATTTGATACAGTAGTTGTAATTCGAGATGTCTCTGATGATGACAGGGTGGATTTTGAGCTAGAAACACAAACCTCTATACCTTTTGTTAGGACACAGCCATCATTTGTAGTAGCTATGTTAGACATCCTAAAATTAGAGATTATCAAATAAGCTACCGCCAAAATAACCAAGATTAGTAGTATGATGTATGTAATAAGTCTTTTGTCTATTTTCATATAATGATTATTTTAAATTGGTGCCCCGGGTAGGATTCGAACCTACGACCTTGAGCTTAGAAGTCTCCTGCTCTATCCAGCTGAGCTACCAGGGCGCGTCGTCACAATCCACTTCGATTTTCAGAAACAAAACTTTGTTTTGTTTCTTTGCATCTACGTTATTGTTCCTCTCAGTTTTTCAAACAGTCGAAGCGGCAAAGCCACTCCTTGGTTTGATAAACTGGCAGCAAGGTCACTAGGTATTATAGAGGTTATTTGGCTGCTTTGCCAATTTTTCCTAGGTGGGTGTGGTGAAAGCCCTCAAAGTGCTTCAATCCGTAACCCAATGTTCTGTCGATTGCAATGTGAAAAAACCATAGCAGCGCAATGAAAAGCAGTACTTTGCCGTCAAACAAGACGTACCCTAATAGCAGCAATATTGGGCCAACCACGCTATGAACGGCATTATAGGTTACAGCTCCTACTTCTTTATTGATCAAGTATCCGAACATGCTGATATCAAAAACAAGGAATAAAATTACCAGCCAATACCAATCAAAACCAAGGTTTATGTATATCGCAGCCGTAACTGCGGCCAGTAACAAGTATTCGAGCCTTAGAACATTTTTCATAATTTCTCCTGATTTTTTTGTGATTTACCCGTGAGTCAAACCAAGCCGTAGGCTGTATGACGAGCGAAAGGAAGATCAGCGTTGAGTTTTGCGACAAACAATAAGTAACGTCTTTGTTTGTCTGAAACTCTATAGCTGAAGCTGACGTGGTGCGGGCGGAGAGAATCGAACTCTCATCTTCTGGTTGGAAGCCAGATATATTAGCCATTATACGACGCCCGCTTACCAGAGTATTATATCATGATGATATCAGGGTAAATCGCAACACTTGCTTGCCGTCTTTTTCGACTGTCTCTAACCATTCATCGACCGGTCGTACAAATGTAATATTGTTACCATATTCTGCCTTGTATATAACCACCGGATCTTCCGTGGATTCTAGAATAGCTATGTCAGAAACCGTATAAGTATGGCTTGGGTCTTTGTAATGACAGTATCTGCCACCAATGGTTATTTTTTCTTTTGTTGCTGCAAGTTTAGCTTTTAACTCTGCTTCCGAAAGCTGTCCCACGTTAATTTCCGAACCGAGCTCGTTTTTGTTGCTCGATAGATTCTTCGGTTAAAATTCTATTTGTTCGGATAGTGTCCGACAGTACAGCTAGTGCGAATGATATAAAGCTAGCAGATAGCAAAACCATACCAACAATCAGTGACTGCAGATGCTGGCCATGGCTATCTAGTGACAGATAGTACAAGTATCGTATAAACGGTATCAGACCAATTACTAACAAGATCAGTCCGCTGTTAACGAAAATTGCGTATGGTTTGTACATTAAGTATGCGCGAACAATCGCTGTGCCGCTTTCGAAAACATGCTGCCACATACTAGAAAACAGTCGCGATTCACGCGTCTTTTTGTTTGTAGTTATCGGGATAGACGTAATAGCCAGTCGCTTGTTACCAGCCTGAATAATTGTTTCCATACAATAGCTAAATTTCGTAACAATGGTCAAGCGAAATAGTGATTCGCGCGAATAGGCACGAAAACCGCTGGCAGCATCGGGCAGTTCGGTTCCGGCAGCCTTGTTAACAACCCAGCTGCCTAATCGTTGCAAAACTTTCTTCAGTGGTGAAAAGTGAGCAATCTTGCTAGTTTGACGGTCGGCAACCACTATCTCTGCCCTGCCTTCTAGTATTGGTCGAACTAGTTCGGAAATTTTTTCGCTAGGATATTGATTGTCGCCATCTGTGTTCACCAAAATATCAGCACCAAGCTCTAGGGCCTTGTCCATACCGTCGCGAAACGATCGTGCTAGCCCCATATTAGTTCGGTGAATCACGAATTCTTTGACGCCGTGTTGTTTTGCAATCTGGATAGTTTTGTCAGTTGAGCCGTCGTCAATAACAACAAGTATTATTTCATCTATGCCGTCAATCGCCTTTGGAATGCTCTTTAGGACAGATGGTAATGTTTTTTCTTCGTTTAGGCAGGGAATTTGTACAATTAATTTCATAAATATATTATACTATAGCAATGACTAAGATTGACCACACCAAACTAAAAGCAAAACCAGAACAAGAAGATTTCCATCACAAATACACCGACGAAGGCTCCGGCAAGATCGGGTCAATGTTATTAGATGGTTATTTCAAGGCAGTTGAAGACCTAGTAAAAGAAGCAAATCTGAAAAAAGGCCTAGCGCTTGAAGTTGGTTGCGGAGCGGGGTTCTCGACAAAGCGACTGCGCGACATGCTGCCAAAGGGCGTCGAGCTAGAAGCTTCAGAGTATGTAGAACAGTTGCTGCCAGATGCTAAAAAACTTAACCCTGGTATGCGCATTACTGCAGAAAGTGTTTACGAGCTAAAACGCAAAGACGAATCGCTAGATCTTGTTTTCTTACTAGAAGTATTGGAACACCTAGATTATCCAGAAACTGCCCTAAAGGAGATATCACGTGCCGTAAAACCAGGTGGCTACCTGATTTTGGGTGTACCGCGCGAACCATTATGGCGAGCTCTAAACGTTGCTAGGCTGAAATATCTAAAGGATTTTGGCAATACTGTAGGTCACTTGAACCACTGGTCAAAAAGAAGTTTGATCAAACATGTTAGCGAAAACTTTCACGATGTCGTAGAAGTTAAATCACCGCTACCTTGGACCTTGGTTTTGGCACGCAAACCTAAAAAATAATGAACAAAAAGCTATTAAATTATATACAAATTGCACTAACCATAGCGTTAATTGTATTTATATTTTTAAAGGCCGGTGAATTTTTTGAAAAAGTTGATTGGAATGTTATTGCCAACAATTGGCCTAGCATCATCATCGCAGGTGTATTTTTTGCCCTTGGTTACGTCTTTATGGCACACCACTGGGCATTTGTTTGTCGAATTATTACACCAAAAACTGGCAAGAAACAATGGTTGGCGTTTTTTGCGTCACAACCATATAAATACTTGCCAACTAGTATATTCACATTTTCTTCACGGGCGACCTTTGCAAAAAGGCTAGGTATGAATTTTCGGCAAAGCACCGAAGCTCAGGTTTTAGAAAATATTAATCTAATAGGAACAGCAATCATAATCGGCTTTTGGTTTTTGTTATTACAATTTAACTTTTTGTATGCGCTGGCGGTAATTGCTCTGGTTGGGCTGGTAGGTTTGGCGATATGGACAAAAGACACGATTACAGTACCAAAGCTAAAGGTAGCCATTGATTTAAAGAAATGGTTAATCAGTCTGACGATAGTTTCTGCGGGTTGGTTAGTTATGGGAATCGGCTTTTTTATATTAGTATTCGGCCTAGAAAATCGTGTTGATCCAGTATTGTCTATAGCATCTAATAGCTTAGCCACGGGTTTCGGCATAACAGCTGTCTTTGCGCCAGGGGGAATTGGCGTACGTGAGCTGATATTTAGCTATTTGTCATTTGCTAGCGGAACGATACTGATATGGCGGCTAACAACTTTTACTGTAGATATTCTGGTTGGTATTTGGGCTGGCTGGGCTATTTCGCGTCAGCGATAATTTTGCGAATTTTTGTATCGAACAAGCTTTTATCAAATCGTTTAGAACGTTGCACTAGTGTATTGTAGCTAAACTGGGTTGTTTCAAACTTGCCAATTGCCTGGATTAAGCTCTCGGTTGTTTGGTCGTCAAAAAATACTCCGCTAACGCCGTCTTCTACGATATCCAATGCACCACCTTTTTTATAAGCAATTATTGGCAGCCCCGCAGCCATTGCCTCAACCGCAGATATGCCAAAATCCTCTTCGTTCGGGAATAAGAAGCCTTTTGCCTTGTGCGCTAAAATAACCAGATCTTCATCACTAATACGACCAGGAAAGGTCACAGTTGGGCCAGCCATTTTTTTCAATCGCTTTGTGTCTGGACCAACACCAACAACCGTCAGCTTGACCCCCAATCTATTGCAAGCCTCGATAGCCAGGTCAAAACGCTTGTACGGTACATGACGACCCCACAATATGTATCCATCTCGCACAGGATTATTATTCTTGCCAATGAATTTCTTTGTCTTTACGGGCGGGTGAACAACAACCGAATCACGCCCATAATATTGCTTTATTCGTTTCTTGGTTATTTCTGAGTTTGCAATAAACATATCAACGCCTTTTACAGACCGCAAATCTTTTTTGCGCATCCATTTTACTAGTGCCGGTATGAAGGGTCGTATCAGTATAGTTAAAATTCCAAAATTGAATTCGCGTTTGAATTCATCGTAATGACTCCAATAGTAGCGAACAGGCGTGTGGCAGTAGCAAACATGAATAGCGCCAGGTTTTTTACTAACAGACTTTGCTTCGGCGCTAGAGCTAGAGATTATCAGGTCGTACTGGCTAAGGTCTAGTTTGGCAAATGCAAAAGCCCTAAGAACCGGCCACAAAACATGTTTATAGCGAATAGATTTAGGTAGTATTCTTTGCAAATAAGTAGTACGCACATCTTTGCCTGCAAAGTCTGACAACCTTTCTTTGTCGTAAACGCTAGTATATATTGGCGCATCTGGATACAGCTTGGATAGTTCTAAGACCACGGGCTCGGCACCACCCATGCTGGTTAGCCAGTCGTGCACAATGGCAGTTTTTTTATTCTGCGCCATCTTTTTTTATAACAACCCACAGGGTTTTAAATAGTATTTTTATATCCAGCCAAAAGCTCCAGTTTTGCGCATAATAACTTTCTAGCTCTATGCGTTGTTCAAAGCTCAGATCGCTGCGGCCAGAAACTTGCCACAGGCCCGTGACCCCTGATTTTACAGAATGCAGAAGCGCTCCGCGGCCTTTCGTCAGTTTCATCTCTTGTGGCAAGATTGGTCGTGGCCCAACTAGGGAAAGGTCGCCCTTTAGGACATTGAATAACTGCGGCAGTTCGTCTAGCGAAGTGTTACGCAAGAACTTGCCAAAACCGGTTATGCGAGGGTCATTTTTGACTTTGCGATGCTGCTCGTATTCTTTAGCCAGATCTTCACGGCCCATGGCACTAAATTCGTCTGCTGCGTCACGACGACCGTACTTTGGGTTCATAGAGCGGAATTTGTACAGTGTAATTTTTTCTGAATATCGGCTCAGACGAGCGCTTTTATATAGCGCTGGGCCGGGGTTGAATATTTTTTGCAGCATAAAAATTATCAGCAGAAACGGCGACAACAAAATTAGCAGAGGAATAGTTACTAGCAGATCAAACACTCGTTTTACAACTTCTCCCCAGCCGATTAGCGCCGTTTGTGATACAGAAATCATTGGGTAGCCTAGGAACAAGTCAACGGTATTTTTACCAGAATAGAACTCGCTTTTGCCAGGTATGAAATTGTAATCTATGTGGTTTGTTTGGGCGGCTTGCAAAATTGCTTGATTCTTGGCGTCGTCTTCAAACAAGTCGGTTTGTATGATTGCAGTAATGTGAAGAGATCTTATAACGCCAAGAGCGCGATTGACTGAACTATAATGCGAAATGTCTAAATGCTTTGGTATCAGTTTTCGTGGCCCAGCTAGTGCCGATATATGATAGCCACTTTTGCTAGTTTGTGACAGCTGGTTGACGATATCGCTAGCTGTATCGTTAGACCCAATAATCAGCAAACGGTGGGCGCCAATACCGTTTCTGAACAAAATGCCCCTGATTGTGTGTATCGAAAATCTGACTAGCACTAACAACAGGAAGGATCCGATAAATGCGTATACAGCCACCAACCTAGCTGGAAAAACCGGTTGCCCAGAGACAAACTCGTACCCAATAATTAACAGTATTCCTATAAAAGACCCAACCAGTAATTTCAAAGTCTCGTTAGTTCGCTTGTTACGAATGTTTCTGTCATACAGGCCGAGGGCGCCTAGGGTAATAATCCAAAACGGTGCAATAGACATAAATGTCAAAAAGAAATCATTCGCTGTTATTTGGGCAACCAGTGGTCGGTCATCGAACTGAACACGAACTATATAGGCGATTACAAAAGCTACCGCCAGCACGAAGAGATCGGCTATCATCAGAAAAAGACTATAAAAAACGTTGTTTCTTACTCGCATGGGCTTCATTATTGTATCATTAAAGAGTGAAAAGTCTCGATAGACCAACAAAGGTTGTAGCCCTAGTATTATTGCTGGTCTTTGGTTTGGTCGTATTCCATGCGCCCTTTACGGTATTTTTCGGCCAATTTCTTGACCAAGATATACTGAAGGCCTGGAAGGAGCTGCTATTAGTTGCTGTGTCGCTGCTGACGTTGTTTGTAGTAGTAAAATCAGGCTATCTGAAGGTATTTGGAAAAGATCTACTGCTGCAGCTGATCGCTGCGTACTTTTTGTTGCATTTATTTTTACTGGCGTTTTTTAGCACAGCTCCGTATCAAAAGCTAGCTGGCCTGGCGATAGATCTACGTTATTTATTATTTTTTGTTTTAGTATTTTGCGTCGTTGCAATCGCACCGACTCTAAGGCAAGCATTTATAAAAGTAGCTGCTTTTGCTAGTGGCCTTTCGTTGGGTTTTGCCGCCCTGCAGGCAACACTGCTGCCTGATGATATTTTAAAGAATATAGGATATTCTAAAAGCACAATCTCACCATATCTGACGGTTGATAAAAACAATGATTTCATACGTATAAACGGTACTTTTCGCGGGCCGAATCCGCTTGGCGCTTACGCAGTCATTTTCCTTAGCTTGCTGTCAGTCTTTGTTATTAAAAAGAAAAAGATTTTTATGAAATACAAAATACAAATTAGCGTCCTAGCCATGGTTGCCCTAATTGCTATTTGGGCCAGTTATTCTCGCAGCGCATTGTTGGCTCTTGCAATTAGTATGTTTACGATTTTCATGGTTGTTTTTGCTCGCAAGCTCAAAGCCCAATATTGGCTATATTTTTTGGCAGTAGCATTCGTATTGGTGCTTAGTATTTTTTCACTGAGCAGTACAGATTTTGTGCAAAATGTTGTTCTGCACAATAACCCAAATGGCGGTAGCTCCGTAGACTCTAATGACAATCATCTAAATTCTGTTCAAGATGGAATCAATCGTGTGGTTTTACAGCCGTTTGGGGCGGGGGTAGGCTCGACAGGTTCAGCTTCGCTACGCTCGGATGAGCCTAACATTATTGAAAATCAATATTTATTTATTGCTCACGAATCTGGATGGCTTGGGCTAGGTTTGTTTATTGTCATATTCGAGCTAATACTGTGGCGTTTGTACCAAAGCAGACGCGACTGGCTAAGCCTGGGTGTATTTGCAAGTGGAATTGGACTGGCATTAATAGGGTTGTTTTTACCCGTTTGGGCTGATGATACAGTCAGCCTAGTTTGGTTTGGCCTAGCGGCAGTGGCGCTGGGCTCACATTATAAGGTTAGGAACAAAAATGCTTAGACCTACCAAAAAGCAGACAGAACTGCTGGAATATCTAAAAGGTTTCATTGGTGCCGCTGGCTATGGCCCTAGTTACCGTGAAATACAAAGTGCGTTAGGTTACAAATCTGTATCAACAGTGGCGACGCATATTGATGGTTTGGTAAAAGCCGGCAAAATATACAAAAAAGATTTTTCTGCGCGCTCTATTGAAATAGCAGATAGTTCAAATACATTAACAGATTGGCAGCAAAAATGGCTACTGAAAAAAGCAAACGAGCTGGGCTTTGAAAATGCCAAGAATGCCATGAGCGCCTATGTAAAATCGAATAAATAATTTACATATATCTATGCTTGGGTTCTTCGATTCCAAGCATTCAAATTCTGTATCATTAAGCGTTTTGATTACTGGCACTAGCTTGGTATAATAAACCCTAGTCGCAAGGAGGAAAAATACCCCAAGGGTAAAAATACATATAGGAATGTCATTGATCAAACATATACCAAAGCTAATCATAAAGCTATCTAAATTGTTTTATGGTTTAACAAAGCGTATTGCAACGCTTGTTTTTGTATTTTTGTCTTTTGTGACCAAGCCTTTACATCCATTCTTTAAAAAAGCACATCACCACGCTGCCAAGCGACCGCATAACCATCTGATGTCAAGATACCCAGCCTACAGAAAATGGCATGAATGGGAAAGCCATCAGCGTGTACATGCAATCGTACTCAGCGCCTATTCATTCGCTGTATTGACCTTTTTATTGGTTTCCTATCAGCGAGTTGCCGCTGCTTCTGATTTGTTTAACAGCTGGAACTTTTCTGTCATAGGCGATTTTACAATTAGCGGTGGCGTCGAGGCAGACGGAAGCACTGTTCGCTTGAAAGCCCAGGGCTATGCGTCTGATTCTAATACCAAGGCCTTATATCACCTTGACGAATCATCAGGCGCGGCGGCTGATAGCTCTGCCAACGCAAATGATGCGACGCCGGCTAATGCTAGCTATGCCAGCGGTGTTATGAATAACGGGCTGTCTCTAAATGGAACAACAGCCAATGCCAGTGCCGCGGACTCTTCGTCATTATCATTAGGCCAGTCAAACACCCTAGAGGCCTGGACGAAATTTGACGGAAGCTTTAGCGCCGGTAGCCACGATCATCGTCAGGGCGTGCTAGATAAGGGCGCATATAAGCTGTACTATGACCAAGAAACAGGTAAAGCAACATACGAACTAGAAAATTCAACCGGAAATTCCTGGTCGCAAAAGGCTGGTAACGACATAGGCAGCAGCTGGGATCTAAACGGTAAGATGAATGTGGTTTCCCAGGTTGTGATAGGCAGTAATTTATACGCTGGCCTAGGTAATGCCGTTGGTGATGCAGAAGTGTGGAAGTGGGATGGAACCGAGTGGTCACAGATAGGTGGAGATGGGCGTAATGGCAGTTGGGCAGATCAAACATTTGAAAATGTTACCTCTATAGCTGCAAACGGCACAACCCTTTATGCTGGGATAGGTAGTGGTACTGGTGACGCCGAAGTTTGGAGCTGTGATACATCCACCGGGTGTAGTGATTGGACAAAGATTGGTGGTGACGGAATAAACAGTGGCTGGGCAATCAGCACCTACGAAGAGGTCGATAGCATGACTGTTATGAGCGGAAACTTGTATGCAGGTATAGGAACTGGAGCAAACGATGCCGAAGTTTGGCGTTGGAACGGTTCGGCTTGGACAAAGATTGGCGGCGACAGTATAAATAGTGGCTGGACAACAAATATAGAGGCAGTTTACTCGCTGACCAATGACGGCACTAACGTTTACGCTGGAACAGGACTAACTGCGGGAGACGCAGATGTTTGGAGTTGGAACGGATCGGCTTGGACAAAAATTGGTGGTGACGCAGCAAACTCTAGTTGGGCGGCAAGTACGTTTGAATATGTCTATAGTCTGCAATATTTTGGCGGCAATTTATATGCTGGCATAGGCAGTACTGCTGGTGACGCCGAAATCTGGCGTTGGAACGGCTCGACCTGGACAAAGATAGGTGGTGATACGGTTAATTCATCTTGGGATTCTTCATCCTATGAAATGGTCTATAGTATGACAAATGATGGTACTAACCTATACGCGGGATTAGGAAATACGGCTGGTGATAACGAAGTATATCGCTGGAACGGTTCGGCCTGGACAAAAATAGGTGGTGATCTGGGGGGCAGTGCGTATTCTTTTGCTGTCTGGAATGGGTCGTTGTATGCGACATCTGACATTGGGCGCGTGTATCAGTACACTCCTACAACTACAACAATTAACTTTACAGATTTAGGC
>JBBTRW010000105.1:0-17873 GCA_038064995.1 Patescibacteria group bacterium
TGGTCTTGCGCTTGTTTTGCCACGTTCGCTTAACGACAAAGAAATTGCTACTATGGCATGCTTAAACCACTTGTTAACAGGTACCATGTTTTCTCGAATTATGGGCGCAGCGCGAAAGAAGGGGCTTGCATATGGCATTTGGTCCGACACAACGTCGTATGAAACGTACAGCTTGTGGGACTTTGCCGGTGAAACCAACACCGATACTGCCGAGGCAGTTTTTGACATCATTGTACGAGAGTTAAAGGGAGTTTTAGCTGGACGCTTAACCGAGCAAGAGGTAGAGGCAACCAAGCAGTATGCACTAGGAAGATATCAGCAAAGTGCGCAAACCGTGGGGCAAATTGCCGGTTTTTATTCTGGCCGGTATTTATTTGATGGGTTTATTAACCAATACGACAAGGTTCCGGCGCGTATTGCTGCAACAAAACGCGAAGATATTGCAAAACTAGCCCAAGAATTTGTCGACAATCAAACCTGGGTACTAGCTGGCGTAGCGGACAACGAGCGAGAGCTACTAGACAGGTTGCACGAAAAGATTGCCACCGTATTCGTTAAAAACTGATAAATTGTTAAAGATTTATGAGATAATGGCTTTATGAAAATTGCATTGTTAGGATATGGTGTTGAGGGTGAAAGTGCATACAAATATTATTCACGCACCCAACCTGGCGCACAATTTGTGATATATGACAATGCAGAGTCGCCAAAATACGAGGTGCCTGATGGTACCGAGTTTATTGGCAGTGTGAATGACTTTCATAATATCGACGCCGATATTGTTATTAAAACTCCTGCAATTCCACCAGAGAATGTGTCATCACGCGGTAAGGTTACATCTGTTACAAGAGAGTTCTTTGAAAAATGTCCAGCACCAATTATCGGCGTAACTGGCACAAAGGGCAAAGGTACTACATGTACTCTTATTAAAGAAATGTTAAGTGCTGCAAACATCGATGTTCACTTGGTCGGTAATATTGGATCTCCAGCGTTGGATATTCTTGCTGATTTGAATGAAAACAGTATCGTTGTTTACGAAATGTCTAGTTTTCAGCTATGGGACATTGATAAATCTCCTGAGACGGCTGTTGTTTTGTTAGTAGAGCCGGATCATCTGAATGTCCATAGCGGTATGAAAGACTATGTAGATTCAAAGTCTAATATAGCCAAGTACCAAAAGCCTAGTGATAATATTATTTACCATCCGACAAACCCAAACAGCTTGCAAATTGCCCAATTATCTCTTGGTCACAAGCAGCGTTACTTTACGCCAGAGGGCGCTTATATAAAGGCTCAACAAATCATAATAGCTGATCAGGTGGTATGCTCGACCGACGAAGTTGGTTTGTTGGGGGTGCATAACCTAGAGAATGTGTGCGCTGCTGTAACCGCAGCATGGCACTACACCCACGATATATCTGCCATGGCAAAAGCTATCTCTGGCTTTGAGGGGCTGCCTCATCATACGGAAAGAGTCCGAGAACTCAGTGGTGTTACATTTTATGATGATAGTTTTTCATCTTCGCCCGCTGCAACCGTAGCTGCTATTAGATCATTCGAGCAGCCAGAGATCGTTATAGTGGGGGGCTCAGAAAGAAACGCAAATTTTGCCGACTTGGTAAAAGTCATAACCAAACAAAAAAATATTAAAAAAGTAATCCTTATAGGAGAAACAGCACCAAGTATTTCCAAGCTACTTGAGGGGGTCGGTGAAACTAGGTTTGAGGTAGATCAAACAAAAGATTTCGCACAGATTGTTTCTAAGGCTAGAGAATTTGCAGAGCCTGGAGATGTAGTGCTGCTGAGTCCTGGGTGTCCAAGTTTTGATATGTTTGATAACTTTTATCAGCGTGGCGACAAGTTTAAAGAATTTGTGGCAAAATTATGAGCAAGTTTATATTTGATTCATATTCTTTTGACGGATCTAGTGCCAAGTTTCGTTATAAATTCGAGGACGGACAAAGTTTTGAAGAGGAAGTAGTTTTTGCTGCGGGTAGAGGGTATGACCAAGAACTTTTAGATAAAGCTTTGTTTTTGGCGTTTATAATTGTCGGGGTTTCGTATTACAAGACTTTTCCTAGCGTTGGGGTGGTCATAAATTCCGGTAATCTAGATAGTTGGCAAGCTGATTTTTTTAGTAAAGTTTATCAGGAAGGTTTGGGGCAATTTGCTTTTGAAAACAAGCTAACTCGAGCTAACTTGGCATACTTTAAAGAGGATCAAGGTGTAAGTCTGCCCGAGGTTCAACGAACACACAATTTAGACGGTATTTTGGCTTTGCAAAGCGGAGGAAAAGACTCTTTATTAACAGCTGCATTACTAGAAGAAAAAAGCAAAGCTTTTGTGCCATGGTATGCTACAAGTACAGATAAATATCCTGGTGTGCTAAAAAAACTTTCTTCGCCACTTGTCACTGCGCACAGAAAGATAGACCATAAGGCCTTGGATCAAGCGGCAGACCAGGGTGCATTAAATGGGCACGTGCCCGTGACATATATTGTGCAAAGCCTAGCTCTAGTACAGGCGATTTTGCTCAACCTACAGACGGTTTTGGTATCGATAGCCCACGAGGGTGAAGAGCCGCATGGTTGGATAGGTGATCTGCCAGTAAATCATCAATGGTCAAAATCTTGGCACGCTGAGCAGATGTTTGCAGAATACGTCAAAAAATATGTATCTCCAAATATTATCATAGGATCTCCGCTGAGGCAGTATAGCGAGCTTAGGCTTGCAGAGATTTTTGTACAAAAAGCTTGGTCAAAATTTGGTCATGATTTTTCTTCGTGTAACGTAGCGAACTACAGACAAGGAACCGACAATACCAATCTTAGTTGGTGCGGCGAGTGTCCGAAGTGTGCAAATTCGTATCTTCTTTTTGCCCCATTTGTAGAAGCTAAAGATCTAAAAAGTTTGTTTACTGGACAAGATTTGTTTGTAAAAGAGTCTTTGCAAGAAACATTCAAGGGGTTATTAGGTATAGACGATGTAATGAAGCCTTTTGAATGCGTAGGCGAGGTAGAAGAGTTACGGTTGGCATATCATATGGCGCAACAACGAGGGGGATACGGCAGTCTGTCTTTTGATGTTCCGAGTTCAAGTTTTGATTACAAAAAAGAATATGACTCTCAAGACGACATAAGTTGACAGACTAACCCACATAGAGTATTGTAAACTTACTTTCTGGTGGATAGAGGTGCACATTTCAAATAGATAGATATGAGGCTCATGTTTTGACCTCAATCCTGTTCAATCATCCGTGCTTTGGGGGTTTTAGATTATGCCAAAAAATCATGACGAATCGGCGCTGCTTGTACTGCGCCTTGCTGAACAAAAAGCAAGCCAGGTCTTGCGCAAAGAGGAGATAGGCACGGAATGTCTACTGATGGCCCTGAGCGAAGGCCAGGATGTGACTGGTGAAGTTTTACGCACCAGCGGCCTGACGCCCGAGAGGGTCCAGCACGGTTTTCTTCGCCTTTTTGGCGAGGGAAAGTTCGTACACAGTGCAAAACGTCCATTCAGCAAGGCTGCCGGAGAAAACCTTCGACGCGCAGAGGCGCTGGCCCAAAATCATGGCGATCGGCAAATCTCAACCGTACATCTTGCCATCGCGCTTTTCAGGAACGATGAGGGGCCTGTCGGAAAGCTGCTCGAGTTTCTTGACATCGCAAAAGACGACGTTGTGGACGATCTAAGTCAACTCAAGCCATTTGCAAAAGCCAACAACGCAGTCGTCGAGCAGTTGGAGACTGCTTTTCGTGCAAGCTGAGGACTGTGAACAGGATCTCTTCCGGGCCTTTTGGTCCGGAAGAGCAATCCAAGAATTTCATATCTGTTTATTTGACAAATATATCTTTTATTGCTATAATTTATTTAATTTTTGATGGGAGAAATGTACATTCAAAATAGATAGATATGAGGTCCTTTGGATCTTTTTTATCCTACCCAACCAACTCTCTTTGAAAGGAGAGATTAATAAAAATGGCAGTAGCTAAACTGAATGACAACGCAGCGAGAGCCTTGGCGCTCGGAGAGCTCAAAGCCCGCAAGAACGGCCACCACGCCATGCTTGGTGCCGAGTACATCCTGTACGGAGGACTGGCGTGCGCTGAGCAGGAATCTCTGGTCATCGTGCATCGTGGCATGTTCGAAAATGTGACCGCAGAGCTGGTCATGAGTAGGATCGTGATCATCAGCTCGCACAGTGATCCTTCCGAGGGCACTATGCGCTGCGAGTGCTATGAACGCACCCTGATGCTCGCTATCAGCCTTTCCGAACAGGCAGGTTCAGACTTCGTCGACCTCGAGCACTTGTTGCTTGCAGTCGCTACCGAAGATGACTCACGAGAAGAGAGCTTGGCGTTGAGCATCATCAAGAGCCTCAGGCTCGGTTCGTTCGACGCACTGAGAAGGGGTGAGCTGAAATAGGCTTACACGATGGGTAGGATTTCCCCGGAGCCTTTATGGGCTTCGGGGAGCCTTTTCTAGAACTTCATATCTGTTTATTTGCTATAATAATACCAATGCAACTACTAAAAAAACGTGTTGATGAAATAGGGCAGGCGGTCGATGCGGCCTTTGGCCAGCTTTCACTTGCCCAAAAAAATGCTGATGCAAAAAGCCTAGAAGCCGAATTAGCTGAACCGGATGCCTGGAGTGATTCGTCCTCTGCGCAGGAAAAGAGTAAAAAACTTGCACAGCTGAATCAACAAGTCGAGCCATGGGAAAGTCTGAAGAAACAAATCGATGAAACTACAGAATTAATAGAAACTGGTGATGAAAGTTTGAGGGACGATCTCCAATCACAGATTGAAAAGATAGAAAACGAATTTTCTAGTCTAAAAAAAGATCTGCAATTTAACGGTGAATACGATGATCATAATGCTATCTTGCGTTTAACCGCAGGTGTTGGGGGCACTGACGCCCAAGATTGGACCCAGATGCTAGAGCGAATGTATCTGCGTTGGGCGGAGAAATCTGGCATGAATACAAAAGTAGTTGAGCGCAGCAGTGGTGAGGAAGCCGGCGTCAAAACCAGTGTCATAGAAATCGAAGGGCAGTTCGCATATGGAAAACTACGTAGCGAAAACGGCGTGCATCGTTTGGTTCGTCTCAGTCCGTTTAACAGTGACAATCTACGTCAAACAAGCTTTGCGCTCGTTGAAGTACTGCCCCAGATCGACACGCCGGACGAAGTGCAACTAGACGAAAAAGATCTAAAAATTGATGTTTATCGAGCTGGAGGTCACGGTGGCCAGTCTGTGAATACGACCGATAGTGCAGTGCGTGTGACTCATATCCCGACCAATATTGTCGTGGCAATTCAAAACGAACGCTCGCAAACGCAAAATAAAGAGACAGCGCTAAAGATTTTGCGATCTAAATTGGCGCAATTGCAGTTGGAACAGCACGCCGAAAGTGTCTCAGATCTGCAGGCAGGCGAGTCAGCTAACTGGGGATCACAAATCCGCAACTATGTGCTGCATCCATACACAATAGTGAAAGATACTCGCACAAAATATGAGGAAAAAGACGCAAAATCTGTTCTCGATGGCAAGATAGACGGTTTTATAGAGAGTTATCTTGAACACGTTGTTCAATAGTAAGCTATGTTGCTATAATAAAACCATGCAAAAAGTGGGCACTACTTATAGCAGTCGTGGGTTTACGATTGTCGAACTGTTAATTGTAATAGTAATAATAGGTATCATAGCGGCACTTGTTATAGTTGCCTACAGCGGCATACAGGATAAAGCAAACAATACTCAAACCGAGACTGCCATTGACGCCTGGCGAAAAGCGCTAATTCAATACGCGACCGACAATGGTTCGTATCCCATTGCTTACAATGCTTGCTTTAACGAAGTTAATGTAACGAGTTGCTGGCCTACCTCGTCTGCGAGCCCTACTCTCAATAATGCTATTCGACCATATTTGGGCAATAAAACCCCCCTACCAGCGCCAAGTTTACAGCAGTTGCCTTCGACCCCCTGGGGTACAAGAGTGGCCGGAGGGCTTTACTATACAACGACTGCAACGCTAGACGGCACGCTTTACCCTTATTATGTAGCCTACAACCTCAAGGGGCTTGTGAGGTGTAATATGTCGGGGCTACTCTCTCTAGGTTCACCTTGGACTAACTTTTCGTCAACACCGCCATCAAATGGTAGATCTACTAGTGATGGAACAGGGGTAACTTTTTGCATAGCAGCTTTACCGAATCCTGCGACTCTATAGATGTTTGATTTGATAAGATAATAATTATCGTCATTAAATCAATATTGCTATAATAAAACCATGCAAAAAATGGACACTTCTTTATCGGACCGTGGTTTTACTATAGTTGAGTTACTGATAGTCATAGTAATAATAGGTATCTTAGCAGCGTTAGTTGTATTAGCATACAGCGGCATACAAGACAGAGCTAACAACCAGCAGACCGAGTCTGCAGTGAATGCATATCGAAAAGCACTGATACAGTACGCTACGACCAACGGCTCGTATCCAGTGAATGCCGCGTCGTGTCTTGGCGAGCCAGCTTATAGTAATTGCTGGCCAGCTGGCACTAATGCTACTTTTAACAATGCTATTCGTCCATATTTAGGAAATGCAAACCCTCTTCCTAGGCCCAGTACCCAGCTGCTTACCTATTATGGTACTCGCGCTGGTGGTGGGTATATGTACGATACTACCAAAACTATAGATGGACAGCCACATTATTACTATATCGTATACGTTCTTAAGGGGCAGGGTAAATGTACTCTGCCAGGTTTGTTGAGTGGTCCATGGGTTGGTTTTTCTTCAGCATCACCGGCATCAAAATACACAGAGACGCACTCTGGCAATAGTTTATGTGCTATAGCTCTACCTAATCCGTCGACTCTTTAGACAAAATCTAAATCATAAGCTCGATTTGATGTGACACCAATGTCAGGTATAATAGTATATACATGATTTTGTTAGATAGGGTCACAAAAAATTATGGTGTTAAAGACACCAAACCAGCGCTCAATAGGGTAACGCTTCATATTGAACCGCGTGAGTTTGCTATTTTGGTTGGCACCAGTGGGGCGGGTAAATCAACGCTGCTAAAATTGCTGACGTGCGAAGAAAAACCAACCAGTGGCAAGATTGTTGTTGGTGGTATTGACTATGACGATCTGACAAATAACCAAATTCCGCTGCTGCGTCGCAAGATCGGTGTGGTTTTTCAAGATTTTAAATTGTTACCGCAGCGTACCGTTTTTGAAAACATTGCCTTTGCGCTAGAGATCGCCGGCATGACTAATCGCGAAATCAAGACAACCGTACCAAAGGTCATAAAGTTAGTCGGGCTAGAAGGTAAAGAAAAGCAATTTCCACGACAGCTGAGTGGCGGCGAGCAGCAACGTGTTGCAATTGCCCGTGCGGTTGTGCGTCAGCCAAAAATATTGATTGCCGACGAGCCGACAGGCAACCTAGACCCACGCCACAGTTGGGAAATTATTAAATTGCTAGAAAAAATTAACCGTTACGGCACAACAGTGCTGCTGACGACTCACAACGCTGAAATTGTTAACAAGCTAAAACGTCGCGTTATTACCATAGATGGTGGAAAAGTTACCAGCGACCAAGTTAGCGGGAGCTATCGACAATGACGAAAAAATCGACTGCAAAAAACAAGACAGCTGCAGACTTTCGTCGCAAAAAGCAATTACGACGTCGTTATATTACATTTATACGGATGTGTCGTTATGGTGTGAATAACTTTTCTAGAAATGCCTGGCTGACGATTGCAGCAACCATTGTGATGACAATTACGCTGTTGGTTGTATTCGGTACTTTGGTGACCCGCCAAATATTCCTAGAAACCGTGGACAACTTGCAGAAAAAAGTAGACATATCAATATATCTAAAAGAGAACGTTGACCAAGAAAGCGTCGATACTTTGACGACCAAGCTAAAAGACCTAGACCAAGTCAGCCGGGTCGACTTTATTAGTACGAACGAGGCTAGGCAAGCGTATATCGACGAGAATGATCCATCTCAGGCACAGCTGGACACATTGGGTGAACTAAAAAGTAGTCCATTTCCGGCTACGCTGCGGGTTAACCCAAGGGACCTAAATGATATGGCCAATATTGAAAAGCTAGTTAGCAGTGACGCAGACTTTCAAGAAAACATAGACCCAGCCCGAAAGCCGTCTTTTGCTGGCGAGCGTAAACAATCTATAGCCACAATCGGTGGATGGATCAGTACAGCAGAAAAGATAGGGTTAGCGGCCAGCGCGCTATTTATCGGTATTTCTACGTTGATAATATTCAACACCATTCGCATGGCTATATATAACCGCAAAGAAGAGATCGAGATGATGAAGCTAATTGGCGCCGAAAAAAGTTTTATACAGGGTCCGTTTATCGTAGAGTCTATGATGTATGGCTTTTTTGCGGCAATTATTGCATTTACTGCTGGGTTGATGGGTTTGATATTCTTGCAGCCAAAATTACAAGATTATGGGTTCGCAATAGACAATACGTTTAATACTGTTATGACAGGTTCGCCGTTTATTGTTATAGGTTTGATTTTTGTAGGGTCTCTAATAGGGGTCATTTCGTCGTTTTTTGCAGTCAACAGGCATTTGAAAATTTAAGATAAGGCACATCAGGGGTATAGGCGTTGACGCTTATGCTTGAATGTGCTAGATTGGAGTATAGATATGAAACTACGGTCCACCACACCGGTCATACGCAAGTTTGCGACTTCGTCAATGATAGTCGCTACTGCCGTTGTAATGACTTTTTCTAGTGTTTCAACGCCGGTGCATGCAGATAGATTTGATGATCAGATTAATTCGCTTGAACGTCAAATCGAAGGATACCAATCTCAGGCATCCTCGTTAGGCACGCGGGCAGATACTTTGCAAAACAAAGTTAACGAATTACAAACACAGCAAAACACTATTCAGGCACAGATAAACTTGTCCAAGACAAAGTATGATCAGCTGGTGGCTCAAATTAAAGATACAGAACAGAAAATCATCAGCAACCAGGGTGTTTTAAAAGAAACAATTGGTGATTTGTATGTTAGCAGCAATGTTTCACCAATTGAAATGTTAGCTAGCAGTAGAAACATAGGTGATTATCTGGACCAGCAAGAATACCGAACTGGCATTCAAGACCGCGTGGAATCAGCAATTAGTGAAATCAAAAGTTTGAAAAAGCAGCTAGAGCAAAAACGAGACAAAGCGAAAAAAGTTTTAGATGATCAAACTGCACAAAAAGAAGCTTTGGTAGCTAAAAAAGCTGAACAGGCTAACCTGTTAGCAAAAACCCGAGGCAGCGAAGCGGCATTTAACAGTTTGATTGGACAGCAAAACAGTCAAATCAGTAGCCTTCGTGCGCAGCAAGCAGCTGCTAATGCATCACGACTAAGGTCTTATGGCGGATCTGTTACCGCAGGCGATCCAAGTCATGGCGGCTATCCGAGCCTATGGGCAAATGCTTCTCAGGATTCACTGGTTGATAGTTGGGGTATGTACAACCGAGAATGTGTTAGCTACGTAGCGTGGCGAGTTCACCAACGCTATGGGAATATGCCTTATTGGGGCGGTCGTGGTAACGCCAATCAATGGCCTAGTAACGCTAGATCTGCAGGTATCTCAACCGGAAACACACCACGTGTTGGTGCGGTTGCGGTGATGAGCGGCGGCTATTATGGCCATGTTGCATGGGTAGAATCAGTCAGCGGAAACACAGTTCATGTTAGTCAGTACAATTGGGGCATCCGTGGTGAATATACCGAGATGACAGTTTCAGCTAACGCTTTCGACACGTACATTTACTTTGGCAGATAATTAGATAGCATTTAGTTCATGCTATGATAGATAGTAACAAATAGTAGGGGATTTAATGCTCAAAAAAACTGAGGCAAAAGCCGATAAAAAGCGTCGCGGTGTATCGTATTTTACGCTGAGTGCCAGCATAGTTGTTGCAATTTTGGTTGGTTTTGTTGGTGGAACGCGTGTTAATGATGTTTTTCTATCAGACAATAGCCTGACGCCGTTAAGGGAGACCTACAAAGCCTTGGTTGCGAATTATGACGGCAAGCTAGACGACAAAAAGCTAATAGAAGGCGCTAGCCGAGGTATGGTTGCGGCGACGGACGACGCATACACAGTATTTTTTAATAAAAAAGAAGCAGTCGAATTTGCCAAAGATCTAGACGGGACTTTTACGGGTATTGGTGCTGAACTGGGCAAAAAAGACGGCAAGTTGGTTGTTATTGCAGCTTTAGATTCTAGCCCTGCTAAACAGGCCGGATTGAAGCCAAATGACATCATTGCCAAGGTTAATAGCGACGATACGACTGATTGGTCGATTGACAAAGCAGTTTCGAAAATTAGGGGTGAAAAAGGAACGACCGTAAAACTAACATTGGTGCGTGACAGCCAGGTAATAGTTGTCAGCATAGTGCGCGACATCATTAGTGACCCTAGTGTCAAAACCGAGGAAAAGGGTGATGTGGGCATAATTCGTATCTCGCGTTTTGGGCAAGATACAGCCGGACTAACTACTGATGCAGCTGAAAAGTTTCAAGATAAAAAGGCAGTTATAGTAGACCTTAGGGGCAATGGTGGTGGCTATTTACAGACAGCGACCGAGATTGCTAGTTTATGGCTAGATAAAGGTCAGGTTGTTGTTTCGGAAAGGTCATATGATGGATCTCGAGAAGACCACAAGGCAGAGGGCGGCAATATTTTGGGTGATAAAAAGACAATCGTGTTAGTAGACGAAGGCAGTGCCAGCGCTAGCGAAATTTTAGCCGGTGCTTTGCAAGATCACAAAAAGGCCACAATCGTTGGTCAGCAAAGCTTTGGTAAAGGATCGGTACAAGATATTGTTGATTTGCGTGACGGAGCCAAGTTAAAGGTCACTATTGCTCGCTGGTACACGCCTAGCGGCAAGAATATCAGCAAACACGGTATTACTCCCAATGTATTTATAGCAGTTGGTAAAAATGACGACAGCAACAACGACACACAGCTCAACAAGGCACTGGATATCATAAAATAGTTATGGTAGTATTGACCATATGGAACCGTCAAAGAAGAAAATCTTACTAGTAGAAGATGACACAAACCTAGCAGCAGTCTATCGTGGCAGGCTAGAGCTCGAGGGATTTATAGTTGTCGAAGTCAACAATGGCGAAGATGCGCTTTCCAGTGCAGTAAAGGAAAAACCAGACCTGATATTACTAGATGCAATGATGCCAAAGATCAGCGGCTTTGATGTACTAGATATTTTGCGCAACACACCCGAGACAGCAAACGTACGCGTAATTATGTTAACTGCACTGTCGCAGGAAAAGGACAAAGAACGTGCCGAGAATCTTGGTGCCGACGAATACTTGGTTAAATCACAAGTTGTAATAGGCGACGTAGTAGAGAGAGTCAAGCATCATCTAGGTGTTAATACTCCACCATCTGAACCAAAAGCTTAATATAGAAATTTATTCTTCTATTATTACTTGGGTGCGACGAACAGTTTTACCTGTAAACAGGCGCTTTTTGACCTGTTTAAAGACAACTGTTCCAGCTTTTTTAGCATGAATAGTAAAGTTTTTAGATATATATGTGCCCGGGCCAGCAATTTTGGTTGCGCCGACTTGACGTACGATTACTTCGCCAGCATTGACTTTTTGACCACCAAAACGTTTCACCCCAAGCCTTTGACCGGGTGATTTGCGATTGTTTTTACTAGTCCCGCCTGCTTTGACGTGTGCCATTGTGCTACTTTCTGGTTAATACTAATAGTTCACGGCCGACAATTTGACCATCTCGGTGGTATATCAAATCCTTGTTGTCAGAGTGAACAAAACTTATACGATTGTACCCCAGATCAGGCAGCTGGTCAAGGGTTTGAAGGTGATGTATGTCTTTGCCGATAAACCACGCTGGCACGGCTATACACATTTTTGTGCTAGTTTTTGTTTGTTGTGCTAGTTTTTTTAGGAATTTTTTCAGTATTGTGTCGCAGTCGTGTATGGTTTTTTGTAATATTTCTTTGTCGGGTACAGAGGTGAACGGACGTCCAAGGTAGGTTTCGCAAGCGACAAAATCTATCGGCTGTCGCCAAACTGTATCGGTCGCATCGCCCTCGTGCAAATACCAATCAAACGAAATCTTGTACGTTTCGTTTAGCCAGTTCAAATTGTCACGGCTATATCTGATCATGCGCTCGTCTATGTCTGTCCCATATACGCTATAACCCATCAAGGCTGCTTCTTGTAAGACTACACCTGTACCGCAAAAAGGATCTAATATGACTTGACCATGATGATCAGTTTTAGTCATAGTCGTAGAAAGATTAATGATTGTTTGCGCTAGTTTTGGCGGCAACATACCAACCCGGGCATCTCGTTTTGGTCGTCCACGGTCGCGTAGGGTATAGGCATCGATATCTTGTACGGCAGTGGTTCGAGCAATTATTGTGTTCACACCATCACTTACGAGCAGTATTTCGCACCCCAGTTCGCTAGTTAGCTTGTTATTTAGCACTTGGGCGCTATTTAAGTGGTTTTCATTGTTAGGCACCAGGCGTACAGAACGGTTCTGGGCCTTGATAGCTTTTTTTAGCCCCAAGCCTAGGGCGGTGATACGCTGGGCAGTTATATTTAGCCCATATGTACTAATTCCTAGCTTTAATTTACCTTCTGGCAGAGTTTTGATGAGGCTAATAATGACTTGTTCTAGTTCACGTTTGACATCTGCTATATGCGTCGTATTAACAGTTGTTATAACCTTAGCAACCTTTAATGCACCGCCAATTCGAGCAAAATCTACCTGGTTTTCGCAGTCGACTACGACGGCAAAATTACCAATAGGGCGCAGTCTATTGCTGTCGTACAGGCTTTCTAATTCTGCCAGCCCGATTGCGGGTTGTCGTCCCAAAATATATATCATCTATTCTATTTTATAGTTGTCAGGTGTAATCACCAAATATCAGTTATAATAGTAGCTATGTCACGACGGGGTATTATCAGTCTAATTACGTTATTATTGCTGTCTTTGGTCATCTTTTCAGCGCGTCATGAAATAGAAATTGCTTGGAAATTAATTGGTGGCGTCGATATTTGGATATTGGCATTATTAATACCAGGTCAGTTTATTGTTTATTTTGCTGCTGGTGAGATGATGTTCGAATATTTGCGGGCAAAACACGCCTTGAAACATGTGTCCAGACTGACTCTTACGCGCATGGCGCTAGAGCTGAACTTTGTTAATCATATTTTGCCCAGCGGTGGGGTTTCGGGCATATCCTATATGACATGGTTACTAGGCAAGTACAGTGTTTCACCGGGTCGGGCAACAATGTCGCAGGTGGTGCGTTATACAGCAGGTTTTTTGGCGTATTTGACCCTATTGCTTGTGTCTGTGGTCTTGATAACGCTAGATACAGGCGTAGATAGATTCATTATTTTGGTCAGCAGTGTTTTGGCGACAACTATTGTTTTCTTCATAATTTTTGGCGTGTATATTATTAGCAGCTCAGCCCGACTAAAGAGTTTTGCCAAGTGGTCGACGCACGTTGTTAATGGTTTTATGCGTCGAATTACATTTGGCCACAAAACACACACCTTGCAGCTGGCACGTGTACAGCACTTTTTCTGCGAATTTCACGACGACTTCGTAGCCCTTCGTGCCGATAAAGGATTATTACTAAAGCCTTATTTGTGGGGGCTTTTATACAACGCTATGGATATCGGGCTGTTTGTAATAGGCTTTTGGGCTTTGGGCTATGCCGTAAACCCAGCTGCTATAACTATTGCTTACGGCATTGCATCGATAGCAGGCTTTATAGTTATTACCCCAGGTGGGGCAGGCGCTTACGAGGCAATAATGATCGGCTTTTTAGGCACATCAGGCATCCCGCAAGGCGCGGTTATTGCTGGCGTATTGCTGACCAGGGTGATCTTGTTGCTTGGAACTATTGTGTCTGGATACATTTTTTATCAATTAACGATTATGAAATATGGAAAAACTCCAACTAACAGTCAGTGATTTTGTCGCACTGACAAACCAAACACTCGAATATGCATATCCGAGTGTGGTCATAACTGGCGAAATAACTGGTTTTAAAATCAACCAAGACAAATTCGTCTTTTTTGATATAAAGGACGAAAATGCCAGTGTTGGTTGTTTTATGATGAAATTTCAGCTGCGCATAGCGATCGAGGACGGTATGATGGTGGCGATAACAGCGCAACCAAAATTAACCCAGTGGGGCAAATTTAGTCTAACAGTTCGGTCGATACAGCCAGTTGGCGAGGGCAGCCTAAAGCGTAGCTTTGAGTTGTTAAAAGCGAAATTAGACAAAGAGGGTTTGTTCAAGCCCGAGCGTAAACGTCTGCTACCAGAGCTTCCTGCACGTATAGGTGTAATTAGCTCGATCCAAGCTGCGGGTTATGGTGATTTTATAAAAATTGTCGACGAGAGGTGGGGTGGGCTGCATATTGACGTTGCGCACATTCAGGTTCAGGGTGAGGTTGCGCCGGAACAGATTATCCGCGCTCTGCAGCATTTGAACGAAAGTGCCCAACCCCTAGAGGCAATTGTAATTGTGCGCGGCGGCGGCAGCCTGGACGACCTGAGTGCCTTTAATGACGAATTATTAGTACGTGCTATCGCCAGCTCGCGCTTACCTGTAATGACGGGCATAGGTCACGAAAATGATGTAACTTTGGCAGATTTAGCAGCAGATGTTCGCGCCAGCACGCCTAGCAATGCTGCGCAGATATTGGTTCCAGACAGGCGAGAATTCGCTGCCAGCCTAAAATCTAGCATTTATTCGGCCGCAGCTAGCTTGCAGCACACCTACGACAAACGCCAGCAGTTAATTAATAACGATCTAAACCGCATTAACAGTCGTCTTAAGCGGCAGTTTGAAATTTTATCTGACATATGCCAATCTTTGACTCGCAGCTTGAACCAGCTTAATCCACAAAGCGTTCTAAAGCGCGGCTATAGTCTAGTCAAGCTAGAGAATAATCTGCCGCTAACAGTGGCCAAGAAAGGTGATGTTTTGGATATAGAAACCAGCAAAAGTATAATAAAAGCAGGAGTAATTTCAAATGACAAAAAATAGCAGCACAATCAAACAAAAGTTAGCTGAACTAGACAAGCTGGTTGCTTGGTTTGAACAAGACGATATCGAAATAGAGCAAGCTTTAAAAAAGTTCGAACAAGCCGAAAAATTAGCTGCCGACATTAGCGACGAATTACAGACTGCAAAAAACAAGATAGAAATAATAAAGAAAAAGTTCGATAGCTAGTGTTCGAAACTGTAACTTTTGTCATAGCGCTTTTTATTCTGTCGTTTGGCTTTGTAGTTTTTTTCGGTGCGCCGTATGTGCCAACCATGAAAAAGCAAGTTGTGCAGATAATGAAAATTCGACCATTAAAAAAAGGTGATGTATTTGTAGACATTGGCTCTGGTGATGGTATTGTTCTGCGATCTGCGGCCAAAACGGGTGCTAGGGCAATCGGTTACGAGCTTAGCCCGTATCTTTGGCTGGTATCAAAATTTGCCTGCAAGGGTCAAAAAAATATTGATATACGGTTCGGTAATTTTTGGCCAGTTGATTTGCCGGCCGATACTACAGTTGTTTATACATTTCTTAGCAGTCGACACATGCCAAAACTGCAGCAAAAATTGCAAAATCACGTTGATAAAAATGGCAAATCAATTAGTTTTATATCTTACGGTTTTCAAATAAAAGGCCGCAAGTCGCAAAAAAAGTTAGGGCCAATATATTTATATAGCATCGAACCCCAGTTGCAAACATAAGGGCTTTAGCATATGATGTTTAGTAATATGAATAACAATCGAACAGGCGGCTACGTAACAGGATCTGTAGTAACCAGCATTATCTTTGGTTTGCTAGCGCTAGTGTTTGGCTCGGTCATGATTTGGGCGCTTGTTAATTACAATGATCAGAAAAATAATGTAGATCAAAAGATAGAAAACGCCCAAAAAGCAGCCGCAATAAAACAAAAAGCACTTGATCTAAAAGATTTCGAAGAAAAAGAGAAGGAACCTCTATCTGAATTTGTTGGTCCGGTAGATCTTGGTCGGATAAATTTTAAATATCCAAAAACCTGGAGTGTTTACGTTGCCAGCGACGGCAGCAAGAATACCGGGTATCAGGCATACTTGCATCCTGGCGTTGTGCCACCAACCAATGCCAACCAAAACAAGTTTGCGCTGCAGGTTGCGATAGTCACGCAGTCGTATGACCAAGTTTTACAGCAGTACAGTGGCCCAGTGAAACAGGGTGACCTCCGCAGCTCGGCAATTACAGCCAATGGTTTTAACGGTCAACGCTTTGATGGAAAATTCAGCAATGACGTTAATGGTTCGGCTGTAGTGTTTAAAATTCGTGACAAAACTTTGATAATCAAGACAGATTCAAAGACTTTCAAGCCAGATTTTGATGGCAAAATTATCAAAACACTATCTTTTGACGAATAACATTTCCTTTCATTTTTTGGATCAGCAAAAAACGAAACAAAAAACTGACCAGGCGCCTAAAAAAACGTGACGCAAAAATGTAGTAATGTTTTTGGTAATCTGCGGAACTCACTTTGTTCAGACATCCTCGATTAGCCATAAAACATTACTACATTTTTACTCAGTTTTTTCAGAGGCCTGGGCTCAAGCTGCAGCGGCTTGCGACTGAACGAGTGTATGAAGGCAACCGAGAAAAGTAATTATTGACGTTCCTGACGACGCGAGGACTGTTTGAGCCCGATTATATCGGGGCGAGTTCCGCAGCGTCTCAAGAAGGTCTATGATTATTTTTCATCGTGTTAGTGAGTCAACTCAAGGGTTTTGCCACACTTTTTTTTAAAAAGTGTGAAAAGAATATTCGTGTTAAACTAATTAATAGATATGAGGGGAGACAACAGCGACGAAATCGGCCAACTACCATCTTTGGTGGCTTTGTCTCATGAACTCAAAGCACCCTTGGCTTTAATGCGTCAAATTGCACTGGCCAGCGAAAATTATACCGAGGCCGAGCGTCGCACTGCGTTCGAGAGAATTCGTCTAACCGCTGAAAGGTCTTTACGTTTAACCGAGGCGTTGACGCGCAGTTATCGTGCGGACGAGTTAGAAAGCGAACCGGTGAATCTTGGCAGGCTATGTGACGAAGTTGCGCACGAGCTGGTGCCGCTATGTCGCGAACTGGGGCAGGACATACGGGTTAAAACACCTCGTCAATCAGTTTTGGCGGTCGGCAATCACGATCTAATCAGCAGTGTTGTCTTTGGATTATGCGACAACGCGCTAAATTATGGGATGATCGATTCACCAATCGAACTAAAAGTCGAACGTAGCGGCGGCGAGGCAAAGATTAGTGTGCGTGATTACGGCCCATCGATACTGAAGGGCGAGCTAGCAAAGCTGAAATCGCGTTTAGGTAATTCGCCACAACCTATCAACAAGCGACCAGGCAGCAGTGGACTAGGGTTATATATTGCCAGTCAGTTTGCTCAGGCTATGGATGGCCAATTGGGCGTGACATCGCACCGTGGTGGTGGGCAAACATTTTATATTCATTTACCCCAATCAACGCAATTATCACTGGTATGAAAATTCTAATTATCGATGACGACAGGTGGTTCGCCGATGTTGTTGCTAAAACTCTACATGGCTTAGGCTGGAAAACTTTTATAGCTCGTGACGGCGCAAAAGGCATTGATGCGATTGACAGTTTCGATCCTGACGCCGTGCTGCTAGACGTTATGTTGCCGGGGTCAACAGCGCCGGCGCTACTAAACGAGCTGCAATCTCATACAGATTTGGCAGATTTGCCAGTGGTGCTATGCACATCTGTTA
>JBBTRW010000106.1:0-2338 GCA_038064995.1 Patescibacteria group bacterium
TTCGTGCCGAAAACGCTCGCAATGCCCGCCCAGATGGCACAGGCCTAGGATTATTCATGGGGCAAAAGATCATAGATTCACAGGGCGGCAAAGTAATATTTAACAGCGTCGAGCACCAAGGCAGTACTTTTGGCTTCCGATTTCCACTGAAAGTAATCAGTAAGATTGACCAAAAAGACACGTAGTAGTAATCTAGAATATAGGTATAAATCGAGGGGAAATAAACATGGATACACTACCAGACACTATAGAGATGAGACGCGTAGTTGAGCCAGGGTCTACCTTGGGGGCGACTGCTACTGAATTGTTAGTTGAACGACCAGGCCAAATGAGCTTAGAAGAGCTTGATACTGATCATAACCAAACAACGCTTGACATTTAGAGGTGTTATCAGATACACTGTACTTGACAGTCTGCTTAGCAGGCTCTTTTAATTGGAAGAGGTAAATACGTGGCGACAACTGTAAAGAAAATTAAACTCGACAGCAAGAAAAGCGGTAAAAAGACAACCGATACTAAAGCTCCTGAAAAATCTCCAAAAAACAAACCGCGCCGCAAGGTATACAATCCGTTAGCTGCATTTTTTGGTTACGTTACGGGTTCATGGGACGAAATACGCCAAGTCCGCTGGCCGAATCGTAAGGCAACTTGGGGAATGACGCTAGCAGTCATCGCATTCACATTATTTTTCTCTGCAGTAATTCTAATTTTAGATAGCCTGTTTCAAATACTATTCAAAGACTTTTTACTGAAATAACGAAAGGAACCACAGCAAAATGACATCAAAAAAACGATACGACTCTACCAGACAGTGGTACACAATCCATACCTATGCAGGATACGAAGAAAAAGTAGCCGAAAGCATAAAACAACGAATCGACAGCGTCGACATGGCCGACAAGATTTTTGACGTACTAGTGCCAAAAGAAAAGCAAATTGAAATTAAAAACGGCAAACGTAAAGTTGTCGAAAAGAAAATTTTCCAAGGCTACGTACTAGTTGAGATGAAACTGTCCGAGGACGCTTGGTACATTGTTCGTAACACTCCTGGTGTCACCGGTTTTGTCGGCAGCGGTATCGACCCAACACCAGTTCCTGAACGTGACATCGCACGTATCAAAAAGCGTATGGGCGTTGAAGATCCAAAGCATCACATAGACTTTGCCCAGGGTGAAGTTGTTAACATTATCGACGGCCCATTCAAAGGTTTTGACGGCACAATTGACGAAATCGACCCAACAAAGGGCAAAATCAAGGTTCTAGTCAGCATGTTCGGACGCGACACACCCGTCGAGCTAGACGCCCTGCAAGTCAAAAAGGTTTAGAAATGCTGCGGGGAGGATGCATATTCGATCCCAGACAACCCGAAGATGGCGTACGCATCTCTGTCATGAGCAGACATACTGAGCTAGACGGAACAACTCCAGATCCTAGAATTATTGACGGCATTTCATATGACGAACATTGGAAAGTTCTAGCACCACCAGCCAGTCTGGTGGGCCGATGGCATCGTGGCGAGCTTGGGGCTTTGAACAAAGATACGTTCGATAACAAATTCACACCGGCCTATCTAAAGCACCTAGAACAAGATGATGCAAAATCAACAGTTGAAACGTTGGGCAAAAGAGCCCTACGCGAAGATATCACAGTGCTTTGCTATGAACCCTCACCGAAGCCTGGAGATATTTTATTGTGTCACAGAAATCTTCTCATAGCTCACTGTGCTGAAATAACTGAGGGTTTAGAATACAAAATTCAATAACGCTTTATATTGCTTTCCTAACTGGGGTGTGGTATGATTTATCAGTTACGCACTTCATAAAAGCTTCATGAAGTAAATCTAAAATAGTTAAAGAGAGAATTTAAATGGCAAAGAAAGTTATTGGTAATTTAAAATTGCGCATACCAGCCGGACGCGCGACTGCAGGCCCTCCTGTAGGTTCAACCCTAGGACAATGGGGTCTAAACATGATGGATTTTATCAATCCATTTAACGAAGCAACTAAAGATTTACAGGGTAAAGATGTGATTGTGCACCTAGCCGTGTACGATGACAGAAGTTTTACCTGGAAAAGTCTAGGCCGACCAGTTGATGACCTGATTCGTGAAAAGATTGGCATCCAAAAGGGTTCTGGGAAACCACACAGCGAAAAAGTAGGTAAAATTACTCGCGCACAACTAGAAGAAATTGCAGAAGTCAAAATGGATCAACTGAACGCTATCGATATGGATGGCGCTGTAAAAGTAATCGCCGGTACCGCCCGCAGTATGGGTGTCGAGGTAGAAGGCTAGGGATGGGTGGCGAAAAATTATCCTCCACCTCATCTAGCCCAGGTAA
>JBBTRW010000107.1:0-7127 GCA_038064995.1 Patescibacteria group bacterium
TGTCTGAAAATCCTGCACGCATTCGTTCGACCACAAGGTCGATGTCTTTTTTTGTAACAGAGATTTTAGGCATAGTCGTTTTTAGGTTCTTATAGTTGCCTAGCTTGATTGGTGGCAAGATTGCCACTTCGGCGGTAAACTCTAGCTCTTGGCCTGGTACGTATTTTTTGACTTCGACTTCTGGTCGGTCGAGCGGCTGCAATTGCTCACCGGCAAATGCTTCGGGAACGGCCCTGTTGATAGCGTCGCTCATGGTGTGCGAATTTAGCTCTTCTGCAGAGACTTGTTGTTTAACAACTTTGATTGGCACCTTGCCTTTTCGAAAGCCTGGAACTTTCAGTTCGTTACCCATATGGACAAGTGCCACTTTCTCGGCGCCAGCTAGCTCTTTTTTACTAAGTGTAATAGTCAGCTGGACTTTTGTAGTAGATATATTTTTTCGCGTTACTTTCATAGCTAACCAGTGTAACACCTGCGCGGGGTTTCTGCTAGACAGAACTATTGTGGTTATGATTAAATAAACCCAAGTAATCAAGGAACAAAACATGGACGAAACACCGTCATACATAGATACATCAACCCCAAAACCCAGTAAAAAGAAAACTATCTGGCTGATATTAATAATAATCGCCCTAATAGCTAGTAATGTTAGCTGGGCATTGTTTTTCTTTAAACAACAGGGTGAATTGACAACAAAAAATAATATACTACTCGCAAAGGTCGCAAAATTAGAAAAGGACAATAAAGACCTAGAATCGAAAAGTAACCAGGCATCTGAGGACGCCCAGGCAAGCAGCGGATATCGTGAGATACCAGAATTAGGGGTAAAATATAAGCTTGATGCTGACAATATCAATCTCTCTTACGCATATGCAACTGATGAAATATACAAACGCGGAAAAGCTCTTAAAAGTATAGCATTAGCAACCGCCGAGTTAATTGATGCTGGATGTGGATTTACTGAGTTTAACGGTGCGGCTGTAGATGAGGGCATGCTGGGTGGATGGACAAAGTACAGCGAGGGCGACATGATTGACCCTAACCCATATGATGATTCAACCTCAAAACAAAAAATATCGCAATACTATAAGACTCTTGTAAATTCAAAAGATAGCGACAACTTAATAAAACAGGTTGGCAAGGATTATATCATTCAGACTGCTGCCCCAGCAGCGTGTGATGGGGTTGAACTTAACGCTCTCCAGAAAAAAGCAGGCAAAATGGCCACAAAGACCCTAGAGGCCCTCGAGCCTATTGACTAGTACGGAGACAAACAAGATTCTGTCTATTTAGATGTAAGGTTTGCTATGTCTTCCGGATTCAGCTTTTGCTCGCTACTGTCCGAAACTTTCTTTAAGCTGTACTGACCTGTCTTAACTTCTTCTTCACCGATAAACAACATATATGGAATATTCTTTTTTAGGGCATTTTTAATCTGCTTGTCTGTCTTGTTACTTGAAATATCGACAGCAACATTGACACCTTTTTCACGTAGTTGCTGGGCGACCTTTTGGGCGTCTGTTAGTACGTCACCAATCACCACAATGTAAATGTCAGTTTCGCTAGGCAGTTCTGGTAGTAGCTTGTTGCTCTCTAGGAAATTCTGGAACGTTACATCACCCATACCGAAGCCAACTGTCGGAATTGGTTCGACGCCAAATTCACCGACTAGTCCGTCGTACCGGCCACCACCAAATAGCGAGCGGTTGTTTTCGGGGTTACTATCGAAAACTTCGAAGACGATGTCTGTGTAATATTCAAAGCCACGGGCAATTGTTGGGACAAACCTAAAGTTTTTTACACCCGCAACTCCTAGTTTACTCTTTAGGTCTTCGTAATCTTCAGTTGCACCATCGTTCTCAAAAAAGCCCAATAAATCATTTGGATTTTCGACAAGCTCTGCTAGTTTCTGATCAAACTCTGCTTTTTCGATCTTATCAATCTTATCTACCAATTTTGTAACGTCTGAGACGGTAGTGTCTCCTTTGAGGCCAGCTGCTTTTATACGTTTGTCCAGTAGTTGGCGTGAATTGATACAAATTTCATACATATCATCGGTAGCACCAAAAGATTCCATCAATCTATTGATAAGGATCATCATTTCAAACTCTGCATCGTCGCCTTCAACCCCAAAAATATCAACGTTCAACTGCCAAAATTCTCGCAGACGTCCGCGCTGTTGGCGTTCATAACGGAAGCAATTTGGAATACTGTACAGACGTAGTGGATAGCCTAGCTCTTGGCGTTTGCCGGCAACCATACGGCTAACTGTTGGTGTCATTTCTGGTCGCATGACAACACGGCGTCCGCCGCGATCTTCAAAGTTGAATGACTGGTCGTTTACAATCTCTTCGCTAGTTTTTGCAGTGTAAAGCTCTAGCGGTTCTAAAATCGGACCATCGTATTCTTCGTAGCCAAAGCTTTCGACAACTTCTCGCCACTTTGAAAACATCCATTTGCGAGTTCGCATGTCATCGGGATAAAAATCGCGAGTTCCTTTGTAGGGTTGGGTAGATAAACTCATAACTTCTGTTAATTATAGCAATAACACAGAAAAAAACCGAGTAAAAGTTTGGACTACCTGTCTTGATTCGACAAGTACTGATCAATAAACTCTCCTAGAGCTATATCAACCGACTCAATCTCTTTTGGATATAGACGATAATCGTGTGCTCCGTTAATCTCTAGGAAAACTTTGGGTTCTGAAAGTTTTTCAAAAACTTCCCTCGCCCTACCTAAGCTAGTAAATTCGTCTTCTTTTGCAATTATCAACAGCTTGGGACCTTTGAAGGTTACTAGTGTTTTCACTGGATCGTGCTTTGCACCGTCATCGAAATAAACAAGCGGGAGATTAAATTGTTTTTTCTCCACAGTTCGGACATTGCCTGGAGGTAGATCTCTGTATTCTATTAGCACTCCATCTTTTACTTTTTCGGGATTCGGTGGCGATGGGCTGCCGTATGCAGCGTTAACCAGTACTAGTCCCGAAACAGCTGGATTAACAGAGCTAAGCATAGCTGTGGCGCCGCCTCTGCTGTGACCCAAAAGCAGAGTTGGACGATTGCCGAAATATTCAATAACTTCATTGATAGATTGAACATATGACGTAGTTGTATAATTACTTAGATTTCCCGGACTATCCCATGTTGTCGGTGGATCTATCGCCACCACAAGAAATCCTTTTTGAGACAAGTATTTTGCATGGCTCACAAAGTTAGCATAGTCTTTGGTATCCAAACGACCAGGCATCAATATCGCTAACTTATTTGAATCTTTATTTCCAGAGATATTGGCAGCTATCTTGAAATTATGCGTTTCTAATATTTGCATACATACATATTACCAAAGAAAAAAACCGAGCGTAAAACTCGGTTCTTTTCATGGTGGGCGGTATAGGACTCGAACCTATGACCCCCTCGGTGTAAACGAGGTGCTCTAGCCAACTGAGCTAACCGCCCATGTTGATGGTGCGACTAATTGCAAGGTACTATCGCCCGTGCGTTGCTTTATTATACACGACTATCACCTCTGAGCAATAAAAAATCCAGACAAATATTTGTCTGGATGTGAGTAGGGGAGACCAGAGAGCGATTGCCCTCTGGTCTCTTCCCTATTTTTACCGTGCGAACGGACGGCAGACTTTTGCTTTGGTCTCCTGAAAACGAAGACCAACAGTCCGACGGCTCTTTGGAAGTGAGCTAACGTTCACATCACGAGTACGACCATCGCAAGCCAACAGCTCGAGATCGTGACGCAACAGTTCAGCTCTCTTCTCACTTGCCTCTCGTTGCTTTCGACGCCGCTCATCTGCCCGATTGTCAAAATATGACTTGATCGGACTGAACAATGGCGAAAAGAGACTTCCGACAAGAAAGAGTGCTGCCATTACAAAGGCCGCACCGACTCCAGCGTAAATGAACATCATTGAATCAAAGAAATA
Organism: Patescibacteria group bacterium; assembly: GCA_038064995.1. Lineage (GTDB taxonomy): Bacteria > Patescibacteriota > Saccharimonadia > Saccharimonadales > Saccharimonadaceae > JACPYF01. Next base: position 3,941 of record JBBTRW010000107.1, read on the forward strand.
GTACAAGACTGCCCCAATGATCGAAAGAAACGCAATAAGGGGTGGCGAGATGATGAAGAAAAGTGGTGACCTTTCCTCGTACTCTACAACCTCGACTGTGCGTTCGTTTTCTTTCCCTTCGTTCAGGATTTCCTGCTTTACCACCTTCTTGTCAAACCAGTAGGAGTTTTTAACTCCATCCCAGATGTCGGTAGGCCGACAAGAAATCGGATGACGAAACGGCTCGTAATTGATGTCGCGCGCAGTACAGAGAAGCGCGAGACCAAGCATTACGAGATTTCCCAACTGCATGATGCCACCAGCCACAATGTAAAACAACAGCTTGGCTGTCAATACGAATGGCAAAGTACTGAGAGTGATCAATGCACGCTTACGCAGATGACACTGATCGACTGCAGCCTTTTCCCAGTTGTAGAAGTTGCCGAGCCACTGCATCCAGCGTGGTGGATTTTTAGCGAACATGTCTTCCGGAACAACCACTCCCAGCTGGATTTCTTCGCCAAGCTGGCTCACGGCATTGAAATCATTTCGAATGCCGAAAAAGGACGTTTCTGCCCCATACAAATCAGCGAGCTCAGCATCGATCTGATCTTCTTCACTGCGCAGTGCAGCGGCTTCTTCGGAATCAGAATCCAGCATACGCTGTTCGTCCCAGATTTCATTGCGTCGTTGACGAAGTTTTGACTCGCGAGGATTTTCATCCGTAAGAATTTGAGTCATAAATTCGCCATCATCGAAGCGCTTATTGAATACCTTCTTCGGAGAACCGTCGCTCTCACCTTTCATCCAGACAATAGTTGCATGGATTACGTTTTCACCAGGACGGTGAAAATTGAGGTAGCACATCTCGTCCGTTAGCGGGACGAGACGGCGATCCATTTCTTTTCCGCCATTTGAAATAGCGATCAAGAGAAATGGCTCTTCCGCGCTTTCGGCCTGAAGCATCTCGCCGGTTTCCCGAGAAATGCACCACTGGATAGGTACGACAGAGTCGACCTGTCCGTTCTTGTTTTGCTTAAGAAAAAGGCTAAGTGCGCCTTCTGCTTTAGCAATTACTTGTTCTGTCACGGTACTCCCTTTCATGAGGAATGTAATTTTCGAGTAACTTTTTTTACTTGCTACCCGAAAAATAAAGGATAGCGTTTCAATGCAAAATACTTGCATCAAAACGCTACCCTCAATTAACTACAACTCATTTCACGAAAGAGCTACAGATTACTATATACTGTTTACTATATTTAGTCAAAATAAAAATATCGACACATTAGTCGATATTTTTATTGGCGCGAGAGAGGACTATCGGCCTACGGCCTCCTCCGCTCAACCATGCTCGAAATATATTTCTGCGCGTGGTCTCGCTACGCGACCTCTCGTTCGCTATGCTCACTTATGAGGTTCTGCGTCATCTTTCTAGCCCATTCAAAATGTTTATAATAACCTACGGTCATAATAAACATTTTGGTGGAGCTATACAACTCCGCTAGAACCTATTTTATCTCAAAGAGTTAAAAACGGGAATGATTAGCCCCGCCGTTTGCCAGCCAAAGGCTGACCCGCCCCGCCAGCCCTGGATTTTTATTGTCCGGAATTTCCCCCGCCGAATCCTTTTCAGAAAAATATTGAGAAAATCCAGTGCTGTCGGGTCGGCTGTCGAAAATGGCAGAAACGACGAGGCTTTTTAGCAAATACTTGTGAATAGTACAATCATTGACACCAAAAGCGACAATAAGCTTACGATTAATGGTAGAACATGATTATTAATCTGCATGTATGTACTTAGCCTACTGATCACACCGCCGTTAATGAAGAATCTGCCTTTTGAAGTAACTGCCAGTAATATAAGAGGCTTTATATTATGTTCACGAACAAGTTCTAAATATTTAGCATCTTCGAGAAGCTCATCAAAGGACACATCATCAAGGTTCGTTTGAATACTTTGATATGCTTCTCGTGCTTCTTCAAGTCTGAGCTGCGTACTTTCATTGAAATCACTTCTTACATGCGCTTTAAACGATCTCTGAACATCTTCGCTATCTTTATCACGTTCGTTCTTTATGTTTTGGTCATACAGGAATCTTACGAATGCTTGGAGCTTTGCTAGTTTTTTCATTATTGATTTCGAATGAACCTAAAACTATCGACGAACTCAAAGAAAACAGTATGACCGTTATAGCCCTTGTTCTTGCTTGTGAACATGTATAGGTCGTAAATCTTCCCGTATTTTAAGTACGCATAGCTATGGTAGGTAGTGCCGTCTTTTTCTTCGTATGCCACATAAACAAAAGGTGCACGTTGCCTAGTACCACTGCTAGATGATGATAGCTTTTTGGCGTCAGAGTCTACTACATCAGTCATCACGTCCTTCTGCCATGACTTTATAGTCTCAAACATATCTTGCTTACTCTGTGGAGAAGCTTCAAGTGGTATAACGTTTATAGCATATTCAAGATAATCAATCAGCTTGTACTGGTATAGTCGAGTGTTTTCATTTTCAATAACCTTAATGGTTTCTGGAAAAATACTAACTGAGAATCCGTCTTCCTCTGACTTAAAGTATTTAGAACGGTTTTTCTCTGCACCACTGTGTGCTATGTATGCAATCAGAAGACATATGATTAACGTTACTGGTAGCTTGCTCCAAAATTCTTCCCATCTTTGTCCAGCAGTAACCTCGAAGTCATCATCTGCATAATCAATACAGGAAGAACGAACTGGATCGTCTGATTGCTCTATACAGGTTGGCTCTCCCAAGCCCCAAGCAAACCAGCCACTAATTGCTATTGCCACAAGTAAGCCACAGAGCATGTACGGTCGCATTTTACCCTCATCGGCTTCTTTCTTAACCCACTCCCAGCCAAGGTATCCAATTATCATAAAAACACTTAATGCAACGGCAATACCAATACCCCAAAGAAATCCCGATATAGCATTTGAAGTCTCACTCTTATATCCAAAAAAAGCACCTATTAAGCCCATTGGTATTGTGGCAAAAAGTGCTAAGAATACATATAATGCAGAATTTGATAACCCTTTATCGGATTGTTTTTTTGATGTATTTTGAGATTGCTGTTTTGACATTGCCACTATTATAACACTTTTTCATCTGTAAAAGCTTTCAATGTACCACAGACTGCCACGCCGTTTCTGCCCTTGTGGGCAGCCGACCCGACAGCACTGGATTTTCTCA
>JBBTRW010000108.1:0-3535 GCA_038064995.1 Patescibacteria group bacterium
TCTTGCCAGGTTTGCTCGCTTAGAAAATTCGCACTTAGCATTGTCTTGCCTGATAGGCTTTGGCGTGAAGACGAGACATTCAGGTGTTTTTTAGCTCGCGTCATTGCCACAAAAAACAAACGCAACTTGTCGTCGTAGCTATCGCCGGCCCGCCCTATCGGTACGTTTTCGGAATAGCTTAATCGGTTGCTATAGCCGCGACTCTTGCTGCCCCACGTGTCGTCACCAGCATTTAAAATGTAAACGGACTCGAACTCTAGGCCTTTTGATTTATGTGCAGTCATTACCTGCACAGCATCATCAATTAATTCGGCGCTGTAATGATTCTTCAATGTAATACCAGCGCTTTTTGCTAGGTTCACGTAATCAACGAAATCTTTTAAATACAACTGAGTATGGGGACGATATTCACGAATATTAGTTCTAATGGTTGCCAGCGACTGCAGGTGAATTATGTATTCATCTGGGCTAATTTCTAACTTTTCTTTTGCAAAAAAGAAACTTTTAAATGGTGAGGTAAAACTGTCACTTGTTCTGTTGCCAAATAATAGATCAATCATTGACTCGACAGGCATATTAACAGACTGCTTTGCCATGTCTAGCAACCAGTCAGATATATTTTTTAGATCACCTTTTTCTTGCTGCATAGTTTCCAGCCAATTTTGCTTGTTTTTGTAAGATTTTAGGCTTAGCTGCCATATTGTTTGTGGCGATAGATTGAACGCAGGGTGTGAGAGAACTTCGGGTAAAAGTGCGTTAACGTTATCAACCAGGCCCGTATGCATGTCACGTACTAGCCGGCTTAGTAAAATTAAAATGTAAACCGATGGACTGTCTAATACATTTTCGTCGTGCTCGTAACTGACCTTGACGCCTTTATTGTGTAGGTACGGCAAAAACGCCAGTATGTCTTTTTTACCTCTGGCTAGAATGGCTATCTGACTAGGTTTTTTACCTGACGATACTTCTTTTTTTATGTTTTCGGCTACTGATAAAAATTCTGCCGCCTGAGATTCAAATTGATGAAATAATACTTCGTGACTGCTGCTTTTTTCTTGCGGCACTAACTTTTTATTAATAGATTTCAGCTGAGTTTCCAAGCGATCTTGGCCTTGTTCGATAACGCTGCGCGAAGCCTCTAGTATGTTTTTGGTGCTTCGATAGTTTTCCTTTAACGTAATGATTTTTGGATTCTTTAGAAATTTTTCAAAACCTAATATATTGCTAATCTCGGCACCCTGAAAGCTATAAATAGCCTGGTCGTCATCGCCAACCACCATGATGTTAGGGTCGTCGCCTGTCGGCAAATTTGTCAAACTCTGCAATATGCGCATCTGCGCGCCGTTTGTGTCCTGAAATTCATCAACCATAATGTATTGGTATTTTTCTTGCAAATTCAACCGTAGGTCGTGAAATACTTCTAGGGCATGAACAACACGCAATATCATATCGTCGTAATCATATAACCGGGCGCTTTGCATAGCAGATAGGTACTGCTGGTATATTATGCTTGCTGCGTTTAATTGCTCTAGGCGCTTTTTGTCGCGAAAAACGTAATCGCCGTCGCTGTTTTTTTCTATCCATTTGGTTTTCCAGGTTGTTATGGCGTTTGTTTTTCCTGTTTCTTGCGCCTGCTCGGCTGCATCTCGAAGCTGCTGCAGGCATATTTCGCTAAGCGGCAGAATATTAGGTACGTTTGTTGGCTCACTTTCGTATTTTGCCAAGCTTTCTATTAAACCGTCTATTTTTGATATGATGTTTTTATCTATTTTTGCTGGCCAAAATTTTTGCAATTTTGGTTCTGCAAATTCTATAAAGCCTAGCGAGTGATGCGCGACGCGTTGAATTTCATCAGGCGTCAGCCCGGCTCGCTTAAAGTCAGATATGCTAACCTGCACTTTTTTCATATAGGTGTATTCGTCGTCTAGTTTCTTGTTCAAAGGATTATTCGCCGGAAGGTTACGGAATATATCGTGCAGCACTTCGTACGTAGACAGTTCGTCCGCTGGACGAAAATCGGCGCCGCTATAAAAATAGTCTGGATTGTTATTGATTATTTCGCTGCCAAAGCCATGAAAAGTTTGAATTGCCACCCGATAAGCGTCTTGGCCGATTAGCTCGATCAGGCGCTCGCGCATAGCCCTAACACCGCTTTCTGTATAGGTTAAACACAAGATATTACCAGGGTTCATATCTGTACTACGCAGAATGTTGGCTGCTCGCATGCTTAGCAGCTCTGTCTTTCCGGTTCCGGGCCCGGCAATAACCATCAACGGCCCTTCGATATAATCAACAGCTTGCTTTTGTGCAGGATTTAACGCCTGATAACGTTTTTCGTACCTCAACATTACAATTTATTATATACTAGTAGTATGAAAACTACTTATGACGGACTGGCGCTAGAAGAACTAGCTCGCGAGAGATTCGGATTGATCGTTGACGTCAAGCAAGTATTGGTTGCGAATGTACCAGTTAGCCACACATCTACGGCCTCGGTATTTTTAACAAAGAACAAGCAGCTGTACGTTTTTGTGACCGGTCAGGCCAGACTAAATCTTGGCGATATTCGAAAGATCATCACGCGCATGGGGCTGAAGGCCGAGCTTTTTTTGCCACCAAAGGGCGAAATAGATTATTTTAACCAGTTTGCAAAGGTAAAGTTCAAAGAGATCTATCCTGGTCGTTCAAATATCAACGACATGGATTTGGCGTATTACAAAACACTGGCGCCGTACAGACCAGCCTTGGTGCAAATATCCGAGGTCAAAGACGGTCATATTTACCGGTTTGACACAGACAGTGCGGACGGATGGCGCTCGGCGCGAGCGTTTAGTTATCGTAGAATAAAAACTGTCTAAGCTTTTTTGGCTGTTTTACTAGCACTGTAGCGTTCGCGAATTTGGAACAACAGGTAGAATCCAATGGCTGATCCAACTAGGCTAACCAAGAAGCTACCAATGCCTCGTCCACTCATAAAGATCTGGACTATGCCGTAGACTACGTTAATTACGCTAGCTAGAAACAGCAAGTCCCAGCCTCTTTTTGCTTTTTTAGTCAGTGGCGAGTATGCCATAAAGAAAATGACTGCGTTTACGGCTAGTAAGGCAACTCCACCGTAAATAATCATTTTGTCTGTATCACTGTAGCCTACTGATGTGCCAGTTGTATATTGGCTTAGGCGGTTCAGTGAATCTAAGTATGCGCTGCTCCAGTTTGCCAACTGATATAGGCCCCATGCCGCTAGTAACTGTAATGCACCAAGTATTAGCGCCAGGTACGGCCACCATGATACCAGCAGGTCTTTTGCGCCCTTTGGCAATGCCGGTAGGTCTTTAAATAAACCAGCCAACTGATCTTCTAAGCTTTGTAATGCTCCCATGGAATTTGTCCCCCATTAAAAATTATACCTTTAGCATACCTTTGCGAGAGGTTTTAGGCAAGTATGCATAGTGTATTCAATGATCTTCTCTTGGCTGGGATGGAGGGATTCGAACCCCCGAATGCCAGTACCAAAAACTGGTGCCTTACCACTTGG
>JBBTRW010000109.1:0-1883 GCA_038064995.1 Patescibacteria group bacterium
GGGTATTGGCAGAATACGAATCAAGGCACGACACGGCAACAGCCGAAGGAAAGCGTCACTATTCTACGGCGGGACTTAGTATAATCTCGAAGCTAGTTGACCCAATAGAGCAAGAACATTACATGAAGATAGTTGCCGGCAAAACTGGGGTCAGTGTAGAGGCTGTAAAAAGTAAGCTGGATAGTTATGGTCAAGATAACGACAAGCAAGTTCTAAAGAAAGTTAGCATAGAAAAGCCAAAAGCTACCTCGACAGAACGGATCAACCAGGACAAGCTGCTGGCAATTGCCGTTTTAGACCCGAAAGTGCGCGGGTTATTAATAGAAATGGTGGCCGACGACTTTGAAGCTGACCAACAGCAGACATTGTTGCAATATTTGAAAACTATGCCAGATATTGATCTTAGTGGCGACATGCCCGAGGCTTTACAAGAGTTAGAGACTTATGTTAAGGTACTCTTATTAAGAGCTGACGAACGTTATAAGCAGTGGGGCGAAATTGATCGCTATGATGAAACTGCAAAACTGGTTAGGCTGATAAAAAATCAAACTCGAGAATATAAAAAACGGCAACTGAATGAGGCTTTGAAACAAGCCGAAGTGGCTGGTGATAAAAAGACAAAAGAAAAGTTAGTAAAAGAACTAAACGAAATTATAAAGGAGTCTTAAATTGGCACAGAAAAAAGTAATAATAGCTGACGATGATGATATTTTACAAGATAACGATTTGCTGGGCTTTGAAGAACCGGCGCCAGATGAGCTAAAGGCCGAGGAAGTCGAAGAAGAAGATGTCGAAACTGTAGACCAGACTGACTTTTCCGATGATATCTCGGACGACTCGGTGCGCTTATACCTGCGTGAAATCGGTAAAATACCACTGTTAAAGCCAGATGAAGAGCTAGCTTTGGCGCAGCGTGTAGTAAAAGGCGAAAAAAAGGCTAAAGACAAAATGGCCGAGGCTAACATGCGTTTAGTCGTATCAATTGCAAAGCGATATTCAGGTCGCGGTTTGGATTTTCTGGATTTAATTCAGGAAGGAAATACGGGACTTTTACGTGCAGTTGAAAAGTTCGACCCAGACAAAGGTTTTAAATTTTCTACATACGCAACATGGTGGATTCGCCAGGCGATTACACGTGCAATTGCCGACCAGGCCAGGGTTATTCGTATCCCAGTACACATGGTTGAAACTATCAACAAACTGCTTCGCACCCAGCGTCGCATGACCCAAGAATTAAACCGCGAGCCAACAATTGAAGAGCTAGCCAAAGAGCTAGATATGGAGCCAGCAAAGGTTGAATACGTTATCAAGATCAAGCAAGACATCCACAGCCTGGATGCTGGTGTTGGTCGTGACGGTGAAGAAGAAGATTCAGTGTTAGGTGACTTTATTGAGGACGAAGATATGGCCAGCCCAGTTGATTCTGCAGCTGACCAGCTGCTAAAAGAGCAAGTTCAAGAAGTCCTAGGCAGCCTAAGCGAGCGTGAACAAAAGATTCTGCGAATGAGGTTTGGACTAGACGACGGCAAAAGCCATACATTAGAGGAAGTCGGCCAAGAATTTAGTGTAACGCGTGAACGAATTCGACAAATCGAAGCCAAAGCCCTAGCAAAACTGCGCAAGCACAAAGACGTCAAGAAACTACACGAATATCTAAAGTAGCCTTGCCAAGAGTCTTCGTAAGACTTTGTGATTTAAAGGTATAATAGAAACCATGAAGAGACTGGTTGTTATTGACGGAAAGTCCGTGTTTTATCGTGGTTACTATGCAATGCCGAACCTTAGCATGCGCGACGGTACGCCAACAGGTGGTGTGTATGGTTTTGCCGCACTTTCGCTAGAGGTAATTAAAAGTCTAAAGCCAGATTATGTAGCAGTTGCTT
>JBBTRW010000110.1:0-10758 GCA_038064995.1 Patescibacteria group bacterium
ACCGTATTGTGTGGTTATAGATTTCGACACGCTAGAAGATGACTCTGTAACGATTCGTGATCGTGACACGACTGAGCAAAAGCGGATATCTATAAAAGAATTGATTTAAAGTATGGATCTTAGTATTGGCAAAGCAATAATACTCTTTCGATTTCATGGTGATTTTGATGTTGTAAAAGAAAGGGTAAAAACTCTACAGTATTTCAATCCAGATTTGTCAATGTATGGATTATTCGGTGGTTCCGAGGGGGATTTTAACGAAGCCAACAGCCAAATTGGCCATATGTTCGAAAATATTTGGTTTTATCCGAAAGGCAAAGACAAAGACTGGAAGTGGATACATGGTGACTTGATGGCCAAACAGTGGTTCAAAGACTTTGGTCACAGTATTGATTTTGATTTTGTGTTTTCATACGAGTACGATTTGTTGACGGTTGCACCTCTAAAAGATATTTATCCAAATATAGATCAAGATTCGATAGCGCTCTCAGCAGTAACGGAGTTAAGCAAGGTAAAAGATTGGTGGTATTGGACTAGCCATGAAAATATGAAACCAAAATACCTAGAGTTTAAAGAGCATATGAAAACAAAGTATGGCTTGGTAGAGCAAAAGTACGCCAGCCTTGGTCCTGGTGCACTTTTTTCTAGAAAATTTATGGAAAAGTTTGCAGATGCCGAAGATACAGAGTGGACTATAGAGGAAGTAACTTTACCAGCGTATGCAGAAGTTTTTGGATTCAAGTTGGTTGATCACGGTATGCATCCAGGCTTCAACGCACCCAAGCAAAAGGAAAAGCTTTTTAACTGTCTTGGTAATGAGGTGAGTCTCAGTGATATTGACTACCAGCTTTCAGTTACAGATGGTGTACGTGCGTTTCACCCAGTTAAGTACAAGGTTGCACTGGAAGAGTTGATGCTAAAATAATATGACTTTGATATGAGAGTTACAGTTCGCGTAAAATCCAGCAGCAAAAAAGGCAATTTTGTGCAGCCTAGCCTGGATGGTGAACTTTTGGTACATGTTCGCGAGCCAGCGATTGACGGCAAGGCGAATAGAAAGGTGATCGAGCTATTGTCGGACTTTTACAATGTGCCAAAAACACGTATAGATATCATACGTGGACTAACAAACCCGATCAAAGTCATAAAGATCGATAAAGATTAAACTACTCACGCTTTGGATTTGATTGATCAATGCGTATGATGTATCTATGACTAAAATAAGTGAAGTTGAGAGATTCCCACGAGAGAAACACGGCGCCAAGGCTGCTAACCTGGAAGCAGTAGGTGGCATTATTGACGAAGTTGCTACCGAAATAGGAACAGGTGAGTTAATTGTTCCGGAATTTATAGCACTTTCTTCAGATACTTTCGATTCCTGGAAATACAAGAGACCACAAACAGGAGAACTTTACGAGGCTTATAAGTGGATGAAGCAAGTGGGGTTAGATTCAAGATGGATGGTTAGAAGTAGCGCAGTACTTTCAGAGGACGACGGAGACCATATGGCGGCTGGAGTATATGAAAGCGTAATGTTGCCCAGGAATTTTACATCTGCCGGATTTTTCAAAGCCGTTAAGCAAGTATATGAATCTACAGATAGCGAAGCAGCGAAAAATTACATGCAATCAATAGGTATTGATCCAGATGACGAAAAAATGGGTATTGTCTTGCAAAAAGTTCCCGAGGGGGTTGAACAATTTATAACTTGCAACACTGTAATACCTGGTAATACAAATTTATCTACTGCGCACACTGAACTTGCGCGAGACAGAGTTGAAGATATAATCCGGCTTAGAGATGCAAATCTAACATTTAGCAAAAAGGGTTTAGAAAATTTAATTGACGAGGGGCGTCGTCCTCATGTGTCTGATCCTGTGGCTGAAATGTTCTTTGTGCCACCAGATTTTAGAATATTAGGTGTTTACGAAGTAGGAAGTGTGACATATTCTGCCATGGCGAGTACAAGTCTTGCTCGACATTTCGACAAGGACATACAGACGGAGATTGTTTCTACAGAGACCGGTTTAAATATTGTACAAGCAAGGCCATTGCCAGAATCTATGGTTTATGACGAAGAGTTTTGTGGCTTTCCGGATGAAGGTCATCCAGTGTATGCAGGCAGGGCTAATAAAGTTATGAACGGAGTTACCGCAATTTGTGAGCAGAAAGAAAGGCATGATTTTACTTTCACTGCAATGACGGCGCTTGACGATATAGCAGAATCTACTCCGGAACTTAATCAATTAATTGCTTTTGATGGTTCATTTGCACGTCACGGGTTGCTAGATGATCTCAATTCCATGATTAGCATGTTGAATGATGAAGCAAGGTCAAAGTTAGTGTTTCTTGTTGCTAGAGCTGCTGAAGGGTCAATTACTGGCGGTAGCGGTGGGCATTTGGAAACTTTCTTTTCTGAAATAGGCATTCCATGCGTGTTTTATGATCCAAAAATCACAGAGTACACACATACTCAATTTGTGCCTCAGGGCAAGGTAAGAATATATTCCAATGGTGTTGAAGCCAGGATATATCCAGCCGAAAAATTAGCAATTTAGTAATCGATTATGCTTTGCAGAATATTAAATGCGAAATAGAGCAACTGTCGTCGCTTGAGTCGGAAATAGGAAAAGACTGATACAATAGAAATCATATGAAAAATAATGCCGACGATCAGCCACTGACCAGCGAAGAATTCCGCACAATATACAGCAAAGTGCCACGCCTAACTGTCGAGATAATCGTCAAGTCAGAAAAGGGCATTTTACTGACTTTGCGTGACATAGAGCCGTACAAAGAAATGTGGCATTTGCCCGGCGGAACAGTGCATTTTAACGAAAGGCTGGTTGATGCCGTAAAACGCGTAGCCATGAAAGAGCTAGGAATAAAAGTTACGGGTTCAAAATTTATTGATTATATAGAATATCCGACCCATATTGAACACAGCTTCGACACTCCGCTTGGTATGGCATTTTTGGTTGAATATCAAGGGGATATAAAAACCGATGAACAAGCCAGCGAAGCGAAATGGTTCACAGAGCCTCCGTCTAATATTGTTCTAGAGCAGTGTCATTTTATAAAAAAGCTATAATCGACTAGCTGAAACAAAACACTTATCCTTGCAAAATTAACAAATTAGTGTTAATATAGCATTATGAGTGAAGCCACAAAACAAGCAAAAGGCTATCTAGATTTCTACGAGCAGAACGTGGGTGGAATAACTACTGCTATGAAAAAATGGTCTGACAGGAATGATCCTAGCCGCAGTCTGCTGGAAAGGGTGGGCAATGACGGCGAACTGAGCATGCCTACTGGTGAGCTTGAGGCATTGGTTGATAATGCTTATTTATCTGACGTTACTATCGAACTGGTTGCTGGCGAAGAACCTGTTCCAACATTCAAGGTCGTAGAAGAAGGTGGTCGCAAAATTACACAACCGCAATCTCCGCTAGAACCTGGCGAAAAGCTGCCGTTGATAGCCGCAAAAAAGGCCGGCAAAACAACTGTTTTTGGTGAAGATGGCGAGGACGGGCGATTGGTTGATGTAAAGACTATGGCGCTGGCTATTGGTGCAAGCGCATCTATCGAAGTGCTTCCCAAGTAAGAATTAATAGCTGATATAGTAAAGATATGAATTTCGAGCGTAAAAACTATGATTCTGGAAGGGATTATGTTTTGGAATATGGCGAGTTAAAGTTTACGTTCAGAGAAGCAGATTTTCGACAGCGCTTAGAGCACGCTGCAAAAATGGTCGGAATCATTGACGACACGACGGTTTTAAATGACGCAGAACTAGAAGATCTGGTAGATCTTGTTGTAAATGGTGAGATACCTGAAGGTATATCTGATTTTGGGGATCATTTAGAGAGCATTCTATATGACGACAATTTAATGAAGAGAACTGACCAGGATGGGTCTTTGGTGCATTGGTTACGGCGGTTGACATTTCGTGGAGCATGGCTAGATCAGCGGGTTATAGAAGGTGAGTTAAAAGTTGAGTTTGATCCTGATACCAATGATTTCTTGTACTATCAGCCTGGCGTAGAAGAACCTATTAAATTAGCAGAGCCGCCGTCTTGGACCCACAGTGCTTATCAGTTTGGGCGCTAACTATTCTTGTATATTGTTGACATTGACCTCATATAATACATTGCTTTTATTACGTTTTATGATAATATATATGCAACTGGGAGTTTTAGTGCAGAAATATCTGATGCCAGCATAATAATGAGTCCATCCCATCTAGGGGAAAGCCAAGAACATTTTACCGCGCACCGAAAGCAAACAACAAAGACAGGGACGAGGTGATCCAAAGAGAAGGGCGTGGAGGCAAATCTGCCCCCGCCACCAGTCTTATGTGATGCTACTACTAAAGCTCCCAGCATCTTTCATAGGTATAATTTAGTAATTGTTTTAGAACGATTTATAAACCGGTACTTAGATGGGCAAGCTAGCGCTTTTTGATCATAAGTGCTAGGTTTGAAATATAATGTTCTGGATTAACAGTCTTGTGGGAGCGCAGATAGGCCAAATGGCGTTCGATAAAGGGTAATTTGCTATCAGGCCACTCGGTTGCTGCCGGGCTGTAAATGCTTTCGGACTTCATAGTTGGGTCGTTCTCTAGCACCTTTAGTCGTGCAATAATTTCTTCCTCTGGCATTGTTGAAATTGTGGCCATTATAGATCTGTGGCTTTCTTTTTCTTTTTCACTGCTTTTCGCTTGTTTTGGCCCTTGGCCATACATCCTCATTTCTTTAATCTGTGTCTATTATCCTCCAATACCAAGAAAAAACCTAATTTAGAAAGTGTTGAGGGGGTAAAATAATACGAATTGTTGTTCTGCGAGGGTTTAGGTACGCAGAGATATCAACAGAAGACAAGATACTGGGATACGGCACATTGCTGTATGAATGGTATAATTATTCTAAACATAGGGGAGTAAGATAAATTATGCGCATACCAAGGTCGCTGAAAAAAAATAATCAAAAAAAATTGAACGTGTTGCAAAAAATTAGCCTGTATTTTTTTCAACGTCCCCGAAAAACTGCTCTACTTTTCCTAGTGGTCGTGCTATTTGGTGTCGCCAGTTATACGACACTGCTAAAACGCGAAGGTTTTCCTAGTATTGAAACTCCCGTGGCGGTAGGGCAGGGCACATATCTGGTTAATAATTCTGCAAAAGTCGACCGTGACGTGGCAAAACCACTGAGCGAGTTTTTATTAGATCAGGACGGGGTCAAAACTGTTACTACTAGCAGCCTAGATAACTTTTATACTGCATATGTATCATACGAAGAAGGTGTCAATGCAACGAAACGTAGCGAGCAATTACAGGAAAAGGCAGAGAAGGCTAATATTTTACCCGAACAAGCAACGCTGAAAATTGAGGCATTGCAACTACATGGATTTACTATGCGCGGTGACGATATGGTTATCTCGTTTTATGCCAAGCACAACCAAGTCAGCAATGCCGAGCTGGTTGCAAAGGCCAAGCAAGCAGCCGAGTTTTTAGACGATCAAGATATCGAGCTAGTTAAAAAGGCTTCGATAATTGATCAGTACAAAACGGCAGTGAACCCGTTTACATCACAGCAACAAACCACACAAGAATCATTTGAACGCTATGGTGTTCGCAAGCACGATGAAACTAAATTTTATAGTGCTGTCGTAATAGGCATTGAAGCCGTCGATAAAGCCGATAATCTGAAATTGAACGAACAGGTAATGGCGGCAGTCGACAAGCTAAACGACAAGGAGAAATTCGAAGGCTACAGAGCCGTAGTTAGCGCTAGCTACGCGCCTCAGATCAATCAGCAAATTGACGAATTACAACGTGTATTACTAGAAGGCTTGATTGCTGTTTTGATAGTTGGATCGCTAGTTATTGCAGTTAGAGCGTCGGTGATAACAGTTATTTCAATGTTCACCGTTATAGCTGCGACCAACGGACTGTTATTTTTGACTGGCTATTCGCTCAACACTATTACATTGTTTGGGTTGATTCTTGGCCTGTCACTAATCGTTGACGACACTATAATTATGGTTGAAGCCATTGATGCTCAGCGACGGCGTAAAAAGAATGCTGACGATGTGATAAGGAGCGCTACTGGCAAAGTTGGCCAGGCAATGATTGCGGCGACGTCTACGGCGGCACTTAGCTTTGCACCGTTATTATTTGTAGGTGGAATATTAGGCAGCTTTATCAAGGCCGTACCGCTTACTATAATATCGGCGCTGCTAATCAGCCTGTTTGTAGCGCTAGTATTTATACCGCTATTTGCACGTTTTATACTGCTTAACAAGAAACAACTTGGTGAAAAAAGTCGTCGAGATATGTCAGCAGGGCTAGAAGCACACATAGCAGAATTCATAGCCAAGCCTATGTTGTGGGCTAGAAATTCAAAAGCAAAATTAGCTGGTGTTGGTATGGTAGCGGTGTTGATTGGCTTTGGTTTTATCGCTGCTGGCGGGTATTTTTTCCAAAAAGTAACATTCAATATCTTTCCGTCTTCAAAAGACGCTAACCAACTATCAATTGTCTTAGATTTCCCAGCTGGTACAACAATAGAGAAGGCTGGTGATGTGACCGATAGGGCAGACAAGATAATAGGGCAAAAGCTAGGGGATAATTTTGTAAGAGCTACAAACAGCGGAATGGCCGATAATAAAACAGCGACTATTGGCGTGGATTTGACTGACTACAATGAACGTTCAGAAACCGCGCCTCAGCTATCAGATAAACTCAAAGATGCTTTTAATGAATTTAAAGGTGCCAAAGTCAGTGTTAGCCAAGTAGATGCAGGGCCTCCGGCATCTGATTTTACAGCAAGAATTGATGTTAGCGAAAACCGTGAAGCGGCAATTAGCCTAGCAAACGATATGGCAAAATACCTAAAAGACGTAAAATTAGAGCGTGCTGATGGAACAAGGGCGAAGATCGAAAGCGTTTCTGTTGCAAATGCAAGTGTCTACACACGGTCAGACAACAAGCCATATATTGCTGTAACCGCAAAATTTGTCGATGACGATACAACTACACTTGTTACACTAGCGAAAAGTTCAGTTGAAAAAGAATTCGATGCTGAAAAAATTGGATCTTATGGTTTAAGCAACGATGCGATTAGCTTTAATTTTGGCCAAGAGGACGAAAACCAAGACAGCTTTGCGACCATGGCTCTAGCGTTTCCAATACTTTTGGGCGTAATCTATTTGCTGCTCGCTGCGCAGTTCAGGAGCCTCCTGCAGCCACTACTTATATTCATGGCAATACCGTTTAGCTTATTCGGAATTACGCTAGGGTTGTATCTAACTGACAATGCATTTAGTTTCTTTGCGATGCTAGGTTTCTTTGCCCTTATTGGTTTAAGCTTAAAGAACACTATATTGCTGACAGATGCTGCCAACCAAGCTCGCAGGGACGGGATGGGAGCCGTTGATGCAGCCCACAGGGCTTTGGCAGAGCGTTTCCGTCCGCTAATTGCAACCAGTTTTACGGCAGTTGTGTCGTTAATACCTTTGGCAATTTCTAGCCCATTCTGGGAAAGTTTGGCGGTTGTACTGATATTTGGCCTGTTATCTAGCACGTTCCTGGTCATCACGATCTTCCCGTACTATTACCTGGGCGCCGAGTACATGCGCTCAGTGTTCCGTCGTCAGGTGACGAATCGTGTTCGAAAAGCTTTTGCGAAATAATTATATATAGCTAATATAAAACCACGCTCAGATACGCACATCCACCAGGGCAATGTGGATGCGCTCCTCGGGGAACGAGAGACTTCGCTTTGGTTTTATATTAGCTAATATTTTGCAATATATATAGAAATATTGCAAAATATATTTAAGTGTGGTATACTGACTTGATAGCGAAAAATCGCTGGATGAATACCGGGCTTAGAAAATCTTGTCATTCATCATTTAATTAATGAATGATCATAGAAAGGTATTCATGCAGAGAAATAACTCTTTTAATGGCGGAAATAACAATCGCCGAACATTTCGTCCAGGCGGAAACAACAACAGTCGTAAATTCGGAGGTCGCAAAGGTGGTGGCTTTAATAAGCGTGGACCAAAGAAACAGAACATCCACCCCAGTAAATTTATTAACAAATCAGTTACAGTTGCCGAAGACACTCCATACGAATCAAAGCATCAGTTTAATGATTTTGCTCTGAACAAGGCAATTAAATACAATCTAGAACGCATTGGTTTTGACCAACCAACAGCTATTCAAGATCAAGCTATTCCGATAGCTCTGAACGGTCGCGACGTTATTGGTTTAGCAAACACTGGAACTGGTAAAACAGTTGCGTTCTTGTTGCCAATTTTAGAAAAGTTATATGCTAACCGCGAAATTGCATCAGTATTAATAATGGCGCCAACCCGTGAGCTAGCACAGCAAATCGACCAAGAATTCAAAAAGTTTTCTGGTGGAATGAAATTGTATAGCGCTGTAGTAGTAGGCGGTGTAAACATCGACAAACAAATTCGCGAGATCAAGCGTGGTCCGCACGTTATTATCGGTACACCTGGTCGTCTAAAAGACCTATTGAACCGTAAAGTTCTACGTTTAGGTAACATTAATACGTTTGTTCTAGACGAAGCTGACCGCATGCTAGATATGGGATTTTTACCTGATATCAAAGCTATTGCATCTGAATTACCATCACAGCGTCAAACATTGTGTTTTAGCGCAACAATGACACCGACTATTAACGCATTGGTTCAAGATTTCATGAAAAGTCCTGAAACAGTTTCAGTACGTAGTAGCGTTACTAGTGATCATGTTGATCAAGATGTTATAGAAACGCGCGATAAACTGCATAAATTAGAAGTTCTACAGGATTTACTTAAAAAAGAAGAGTTTGATAAAGTTTTAGTTTTTGGTGAAACAAAGTTCGGTGTTCAACGCCTAGCAAAATCACTAACTGACAGCAACATTCCGTCCGAAGCCATTCATGGTAACAAAACTCAAGCTCAACGTCAGCGTGCCTTAAAAGCCTTTAAGGACGATAAAGTACGTGTTTTGGTTGCTACTGATGTAGCCGCCAGGGGATTGGATATTTCTGACGTGTCGCATGTTATCAACTTTGATACGCCTCAAACTTATGATGACTATATACACCGAATTGGCCGAACTGGTCGTGGTGGAAAATCAGGCAAAGCTCTGACGTTCATCGACAGACGATAAAAAATTGTTGTAAAATTTGACATTTATCCCATTTGCTATTGCGCAAGTGGGTAATTGGGTTTTAAATAAGGTTAGTTATGGGGAAGGTCTATACACTGGAACAGGTAAGTGCTGGCCAAGTACCTTCTTTGGGGGCTCACGAAAAAGCTGCCTCGCAGATACTGAGTGGTTTTAAGGAATCAGAAGTAACCGACCGCAATGCCGCTGCACTAGTATTCGGCTCTACTGCAACGGGCAAGGCCGACGAGAGAAGCGATCTAGACTTATTGGTCACATACTCGTCCGATGGCGAAGCGGAAAAAGCGTTACTGGACGAAGTTAGGCAAATTGTTGACGCTGCAGCTCTTGAATACGGGGTAATACCCGAATTTAAAGCTATGCCCGAGGACGACGTTACCAAAGTAGTTTACGATGAGGATAGCGGGGATAGTTATCGCACAGATCCGTTATTGGCTACGCACTTGCTTGATATTTACAAATCCTACCCAAATATGTCTCACAACAATCCTGTTAAAGAAATGGAAGAGATTGCTATAGATCTGAGAGATCTTTCACAGGCTACACCGGAGCAAAAGCTAACAGTAGCTATGTTAGCCGTAAAGTACACAGAGAGTAAAGTAGAGATGTTTCGACAAGGCTATGTCCATAGTTTCGTAACAGACGCTGATGGTTACATCAAAATTGTTCAAAGGGCACTAGAAGCTCCGAAAGCGATGGGCAGGAAAGTGTTGGCGCAAATTGGTACGGAATCTTGCAGAACACAAAGCTACGATGTTACTGACAAGTCTGAGATGCAGAGATTGCTGCAAGAGGCTGCCGAAAAGCATATAGGCTATAAAAAAGGGCGGCAACTTCAGGAAGCGCAAACTCTGCTTGTTAATTTCGATAGCGAATATCTGGCTATTTTAAGGCAAGCAATCGCAACCGGCCAGGTTGCAGAATATGAAAAATGGATTCGAGAAAATAGCAAAGAGATCATTTGGGCAGCAAAGCAGATGTCAGAAATATGGGGTGAAGAGATGCGGGATCGTCTAGAGCTTGCCATGAAGTTCACGCCAAGTGCTACAAGCTTCGCAGATCGATTTTAGTTCTACTTTCTCAGCCTTACCACTTTCAAACGACCATCGACGATGATATTAACCCCAAAGGTCTGACCGCGAAATTCTAGGTCGTGACCAGAGGTGATTTCTTTTGTTTCACCATGCAGCCCCTTGTTGTCCTTTAGTGTTTTTATTAAAAAGTCACGCTCTTTGTTGGTGTCACTGTCTATCTGATGTGTTACCTGCAAATTACGCATGCGCAGAGCAAATGGCGAGACATCATGTGTAGCTGCGCCAATCCATACCTCGGTGCTGTGTCTGTGGAACAACCGCATTAAATTATGCCAAAAATCATGATGTTCATCAGATTTTTTTGGTGTTTTTAATTTCCAAAATCTTACATGATGTCGGTGACGGGGTGATGGTGAAGCGCCATCTTGAATTTGAAATCCAACATCTTGCGATCGCCCGAACAAGTATAATCGGCTCATTGGAGCTTCGGGATAGTGATATCCTCGAATGATAGCTAGT
>JBBTRW010000110.1:10768-15794 GCA_038064995.1 Patescibacteria group bacterium
TTTTCAGGTTATTCCTTAAGGTACCCTTGGCAGAAACTGACCAACCAGCGGCCTCCATGCTTTTTACAAGGTGCCTGCGTGATTTGCAGACTATGGCTATGTTCACGGGGTCGGAAGCCCAGCCGTCACCGGTGGTTACATAAACTGGCAGATGATCAGGTTTTATGACCATACGCCATAGACGTATTAATACAGGTACACCAATGTACGCGAAGAATATGTATATAATTAAGAAAACGAGCCATGCGGGCAGGTATTGATCTAAGTAGGGCAGCCCCCTATCAATTACACTAAATGCAAGAGCTATACCTAGTAGTAATATCAAAGCTCGCCAAAGGATACGAAAAGAGATTCCAATCATAATAACTGCCTACAGTATAGCATTGTTGACATTTGATAGTTCTTATGCTAATATGAAGTTATTATGAAATCAAAAACAAAAAACACCACAAAGAAAATCAGTAAAGCATTTGCAGTAGGCAGCCATGATGGCCAAATATTTGCCCATGTGCCATATACGCAGGAAGATCTTAAAAACTCGTTGCTAATTGTATCAGTCATGATCAACGTAGCATTCCTGATTCTTTGGATCTTGATGCAGCTAAATATTGCATATACTTACCAGATAGCCTTGGCGCTGGTAGGTAACTAACAATATAACGTTGTAAATTAGTAAAATAGCCGCACCCTAAAAGTGCGGCTATTCGTATCTGTTAACATAAGCGTTTTTCCACAATTTTGTGGAAAAGTACTACTAGTGTTTTAGTAAATGGGTATTTTGGGTATTGCAGTGGGTTAAAGTGGGGAGTAAACTGGTGCTAGTGGGTAAACAAGCACAATAAAGTGCCAAAAAACAAAAACCACAGTAACTTAAACCACCACAAAAAACTCCCATGGCAAAAGTAGACTATTTTACACGTAAACTCGACGACAAAAACCGGCTGACAATACCGGTTGAGCTTCGAGAAGAATTTACTAGTGGGGTAGTAATCACCAAAGGTTTTGGTGATTATCTGCATTTGTATCCGAGAGCGATCTGGGAACTAAAAATTGAGCCCGAGCTAGAAGGCAGCCTGCTAGATGAAAAGGTTGCTGATATTAGCGTACGATTTCGTACTGGCAAAACTGAGGCCGAATTGGACCAGAAACAGGGTAGGGTAACTTTAAAACAGGCGCAGCTTGATTACGCCAACATTAAACGAAATGTTGAAGCGGTTCGGGTGGGCAGTTACTTTAGATTGTTGGCACATTAACAATTAAAAACATTTCGGAGAAATAGATACACTCCGAGGTCAGCTATCTGACAGTTAGCAAGTGGAACGTAGGCTGCCACTATAAAAATTTTAAGATCCTAGTTCTTTATGAACACACACCTCCCAAAAAAAACTCCACCTCACACAAAGTCTCTCTAGCTGAAAAGTATTTGTAAGTTGTTTTCAACTCTCATATGTATACTTTTCAGTAGACTAAACAAAAACAAAAACAAAGCAAAAACAAAAAAGCTAACTGTCGGTTAGGTGACCTCGAAAAAACAAAAATATGAGTAAAAAATATCCACCACAAAACGAAGCTCCCGATAAATCACAAGATTTAGTAGGGTCTTTGCAACTCCATATACCGGTAATGCTAGACGATGTCTTGCGGTTGCTGAACCCTGCGAGAGGCGAGAGTTATCTCGACCTAACAGCAGGTTACGGCGGTCATGCAGACGCAGTTTTAAATATCACCGGTGCAGCGTCGACATTGGTCGATCGTGATGAAAATGCTATAAAGCACTTAAAAAGCTTAGGCTTGAAAGATGCCGAGCTTATTCATCAAGATTTTGCCAGTACGGCCAGGCAGCTTGTCGATAAAAAGCAGACATTCGATATGGTCCTTGTGGACTTGGGTGTTTCGTCACCACAGCTTGATAGGGCAGAGAGAGGTTTTAGTTTTCGGGCTCGGGCACCGCTAGATATGCGGATGGACGGGCGTCAGGAACAAACAGCAGCCGACATAGCTAATAATATGCGCCAGGATGAACTGGCAAAAATTATTCGTTTATACGGCGAAGAAAAACCATTCAATGCACGCAAAATCGCAGAAGCGATTGTCGCGAACAGACCGATTCATTCAACCAGTGATTTGGCTGATATAATCAAGCAAACTATACGTAGTCGGGGTAGAATACATCCTGCTACGCGTACCTTTCAAGCGCTTCGTATCGTGACCAACGACGAGCTAGGGCAGATTGAACAGCTGCTACCGCTGATACCAGATTTATTAAAGCCTGGCGGGCGAGCAGTACTGATTAGTTTCCATAGCCTAGAAGACCGACTGGTCAAACAATACCTAAAGACCCAAAAGGAAATGGGTCTAGAAGCAGAACTCGAACCAATACTAAAGCGTCCGATAGAAGGTTCCACCACCGATGTTCACAACCCGCGTGCTCGCAGCGCAAAGCTGAGAGCAGCAGTAAAAATAAAAAACAGAAAGGACTACACGAGATGAAAATCAAAGTTAATAATCTATCACCTCGCGCGGTCAGAATCGTAGTACACCACCTAAAATAAGGTCGTATTACAACAAAAAAGGGAGGGCTGACTAGCTCGGCCTTCCCACCGCAAAACCAAAACAAAAATAAGAAAAGAAACCACCACATGTCAGATCGTCATAATAATAAATTCATTTCTCGCCGCGAAAATGCGTGGCGTCGCAATCAAAATACAGTTGCCTTTGAACATTCAACACGCCTGGGCCCAGTTTCGCACACAGTACTTGTCGCGATGATGGTAGCAATATTGGGTTTGATATATCTAACACAGGTAACAAAAACCAGTAGCTATGGCTATGCTATTGAACGGCTGAACTTGCAAAAGACAGAATTGGTTGCTAAAAAAAGTGAATTACAAGTCGAAAGTGCACGTCTAAAGTCACTACAAAAGATACAATCTAGTGAAGTCGCTGCAAATCTAACAAAACCTGCAAGTACCGACTATATACGTTAAAATTAATACTATATTGTTATGAAATTTAGCCTCAGTCTGCCACGTTTTCGAAAATCGGAAATACTAGCCACAATAATGATTGGATTCGTGGTTATTATTGTTTTGAATCTTTTTTACATTCAGATTATTCGCCACGAATACTACAAACAACAAGCTTATGACGAGCAGGTAGCAAAGTTTGTATTGCCTGCTAAAAGAGGACAAATATATGCTCGTGAGAGTGGCAGTATTGTGCCGCTTGTTTTGAATCAGCCTGTGTATTTGGCATATGCTGATCCTCAACAGATAGGTGACAAGTCAAAGTTAGTTAGCACAGTTGAAAGTATTGCTGGTGGCAATATGGTTGATGACTACAAAGACGGCCTAAACAACAAAAGTCTTCGTTATGTTGTGCTAGCAAGGCAGTTAAGCAACAAGCAAGCTGAACTGCTGAAAAAGAAAAATTTACCAGGTGTTGGACTGACCGAATCTGATCGAAGGGTGTATCCCGAGGGTAGTCTGGCGGCGCAGCTACTGGGGTATGTTGATAGTGAGAATACGGGCCAATATGGCGTCGAGGGGGCCTTGAACGACCGCCTGAAAGGTAAAGATGGCAAACTGCAGGCAGTTACCGATGTTCGTCGGATTCCGCTAACAGTTAGTGATGATGACGTCAGCATACCGGCCAAAGATGGCGATAATCTAGTTTTAAGCATTGATAGAAACGTACAGGCGTATGCTGAATCGGCGCTGAAGACTGGGCTAAAAAGAGTTAACGCCACAAAGGGCAGTGTTGTGGTGATGGACCCAAATAACGGGCAAGTTATGGCGATGGCTAATTATCCGACCTATAATCCTTCACAATATGGAAAAGTTACTAATTACGGCGTATTTCAAAACGGTATCGTGTCTGAACCATACGAGGTTGGCTCTGTACTAAAAACATTAACAATGGGCGTCGGATTGGACACCGGTGCAGTTAGTACCAATACAACGTTCAATAATCGAGGGTATGTACAGATTGACGACACAAAAATCAGTAACGTCGAAGAAGACCCAATTAGTGCCAATGCTACTATGACCGATGTTTTGCATTACTCGCTTAATACCGGTGTTGTCTTCATTCTGCAACAAATGGGTGGAGGTAAGGTTAACTTGCAGGCTAGAAACAAGCTATACAACTATTTTCACGATCAATATCGTTTTGGCAAAAAAACAGGCATCGAACAGACCGGCGAGTCTGGTGGTACTATAATTTCACCGAAAGACGAGCAAGGTAATAATGTGCGATATGCAAACATGGTTTTTGGTCAGGGTATGGACGTGACAATGATACAAACTGCTGCTGCGTTTGGTTCTGCTATCAACGGAGGAACATACTATAAACCCACGGTTGTAGCCGGCACGACCGATAATGGCAGTAATCTTCATGCAGCAAAAGCCAAGGTTTTAAAAAGCAATATTCTTCGTAAGAATACATCTACAACTCTGCGCGACATGATTGTAAAAGGCCGCCAACTGGGTGCGCTGGGTGGTAGAGATCGATCTGGCTATATTGTTGGAGGTAAAACCGGAACTTCACAGGTTATTGACCCTAGAACAGGCAAATATACAGATGAAAATTCGATTGGTAGTTATCTAGGATTCGGCGGTAATCAAACTCCACATTATGTCATAATGGTACAGGTAAAAGACAGCAAGGCAGCGGGTTACTCTGGTACGACTGCAGCAGGACCGATATTCTTGGATATATCAAACTGGCTACTAGATTATTTGAAGCTACCACCAAGATAAAAGAAAGGCATATATGGACGTAATAACAATCACACAGCTAACGGGTCACCTAATCAAAGCATACGCGCTGAGTGTTGGTGCATTTTCGCTGGCTATGTTAATGACGCCATTTTATACGTTTTTAGCCTATCGCTACAGGTTTTGGAAAGTTCAGCGAACTGAAACAACTACTGGCGAAAAGCTAGAAGTTTTCACAAAATTACACGCCCACAAGTTCAAACGCAATATTCCGACTATGGCAGGGTTGATCACTGTTGTGTCCATTA
>JBBTRW010000111.1:0-9492 GCA_038064995.1 Patescibacteria group bacterium
ATATGACTCAAGACAAAAAGCTACGTCTCAAGCAAATTGCAGCAGATATAAAAAAGAACAATGTCTGCCCAGATTTGGCTGTGACAGCCACGAACCTAGTACTAGGTGACGGAAACTCGAACGCTGATATTGTATTTGTTGGCGAAGCACCGGGTAAAAAAGAGGACCAGCAAGGCCTGCCATTTGTAGGCGCTGCCGGCAAGTTTTTAAACGAAATGCTAGCGAGTATCGGACTTGATAGGGGCGACGTATACATAACAAACATTGTAAAATACCGTCCGCCGAACAATCGAGACCCACTGCCTGATGAAAAGAAAGCATTTTGGCCATACCTAGTACAGCAAATAGACGTGATCGAACCTAAGGTAATAGTTACATTGGGCCGACACAGTATGGAATATTTTTTGCCTGATCAAAAGATCGGTCAGATACATGGCGAACCAAAGCTAATAGAGTTCGGTAAAGGTAAAATAATAATTTTACCTTTATACCACCCAGCTGCAGCGTTGTACAACGGCGGCTTGCGCACGACATTACTAGAGGATTTTGCCAAGATTCCAGCAATTATAAAGAAAATTAATCAAATATAAATCCTAATGAAAGGATAATAAAAATTATGGGCGGAAGAAAATTACAAAACCCCCAAGGTGACGACCTATCAAAACGTAACAACAATAACAACCAAAAACGACGTGAGCAGAACACAGTTCTAGCAAAGACTCAAACTCGTCGCGGCGAAGTACAACGTGCTAGCCGTCGAATGAGCGACAACGTCAATAAACAGTCATCTCAGCACATTATCAATGTGCCAGTGAACAAATCACTATATAACGGCTACGGCGGACAACAGTTTAGTCTTAGTGGTCAAAAACGCCAAAAACCAGGTAATTCTGGTGGTAAAAAACTGAAAATCATTCCAATTGGCGGGTTAGGCGAAATGGGTATCGGTAAAAACATGATGGCAATCGAATACGACAACGAAATTGTCGTTATCGACATGGGATTTTTGTTCCCTGGCGCTGATTACCCTGGTATCAACTATATTGTGCCGGATATTACATATCTAGAAGATAACAAGCATAAAATCAAAGGACATATATTTACTCACGGTCACCTGGATCATATTGGTGCGACACGCCACCTAATACACCGCATACCTGCGCCAATATATAGCACAAAGTTCACACTGGGTATGATCGCCAAAAACATGGACGAAGCAACCAGTGGTTTTCAGCCCGAATATCACGAGCTCAACCCAGAAAACCACGATCGCGTGCAGATAAGCGAGCATTTCAGCGTAGAGCTGGTTCGTGTAAACCACTCGATACCCGATTGCGCCTCGGTTGTTATACGTACTCCGCTAGGTGTACTGATAGATACGGGTGACTGGCGATTCGAAGACGAGCCGGTCGATGGTAAAAAATTTGACCTAGAACGTCTAACGGAAATTGCCACAAAAGAAGGCGTTTTGATGTTGATGAACGAATCTACTAACTGTGAATCAGAAGGTACACATACTCATAGCGAACAAGATATCCAGCAGTCATTTGGTCAAGTTATGGAAAAATACCAAAACAATAGACTGATTATTAGCTGTTTCTCCAGCCAAATTCACCGTATACAACTGCTGCTAAACGAAGCCAAAAAGCACGATCGCAAGGTCGCATTTGCTGGCTACAGCATGATCCAAAACCTAGAACTATCAATTAAAACTGGTGTTATTAATATACCAAAAGACGTCGTAGTCAAAATGGAAGACCTAGTACGTATGCCTGATGGAAAAGTAACTATTATCTGTACTGGTTCTCAGGGTGAGTTTAATGCCGTACTGAATCGTATGGCTAGTGGTGCTCACAAACACATCAAGATCAAAAACAGTGATGTTATTGTATTCAGCTCGAACCCAATTCCGGGTAACGAAAAATACGTTGTTCGTACAGTTGATGGTCTGATGCGCGAGGGTAGCGACGTTATTCAGAACAGCAAGGCGCATCTAACTGGCGTTGGTCCATTGCACCTTAGTGGGCATGGATATTATGATGACCACGTAAAGCTAATCAACGCTCTTAACCCGACTTACTATTTGCCGATTCACGGTGAATTCCATATGTTGGTACACAACGCCGAGCTAGCTGAACAAGAATGTGCCATACCACGTGATAACATTTTTGTGTGTGATGCAGGTGATGTCGTAGAAATCGACCAGCAAAAGCAAGCAAAGAAAACCGGCCGTATTAAGGTTGGTGGCGTAATGTACGACGACAGCGGGGCGGAAGTCTCTGAAGTTGTTCTAAAAGATCGTATACATATGGCGAACGAAGGTATGTTCGTAGTAGTGTTGACTATCTCGCGCCGTGGCGGTCGGTTACTAACCAGCCCCGACATCATTTCGCGTGGCTTTATATATCTACGCGACAGCGAAGAATTGATGGGCAAAATTCGCCAGTACATAAAGCAAAAGGTTTCTCGTAGCTTTAACGGCCGCAAAGTCGATATGGATGTATTCTAATAGGAACTGCGCGATGAAATAACACACGTTCTTTATGATGATACACGTAGAACGCCGATTGTTATACCGGTTATTAACGAGATCAGCGGTGATTCACCGTCTCAAAAACAGCCAAGTCAGAACCGTCCCCAGCCAAATCGTCCGCAACCTAGCGAGCCAATTGTGCCAAAAACACCTAGCGAACCGTTACCTGTGAACAACGAACGTCTTAGCGTTCACAATCAACCAGAAGTTTACGAACCATAGCATAAGTAAGCATTTGCTTTTTGTAGTGTTTTTTGCTACAATATAGTTATACAAATCAGCGTATAATGTATTACAGGTATGGCAAAGAAACGAAAATCAATCAAAAAAACCAAAAAAACTAGCACCGCAAAACATGTTTTGCCAATTGGCTTTTGGGCTCAGGTAGCAGGGGTAGCGCTAATAGTTACTGCATTGTTGCTGATAGTCGCCATGTTCGGTGCCGGTGGGCCAATATTGGCCTGGATGTACACTGCATGTCAGGCAACAATAGGCTGGACTACGTATATATTGCCTATTCTGTTGGTTTTGGTAGCCATCGAAATCTACCGGGCAGAGGATAACAGGCTGCCATTTGTAGTTAGTGTGGCAACTTTTCTGTTGGTTGTATGGTTGTCGGGTTTTTTGCAGTTATTCGCCAAAGATGTGAATGATATCGACCAAGCTATTTCAGGTCAGGGTGGCGGGTATTTCGGCTGGTTGCTTGATCAAGCGTTGCTATCAATGCTCTCAACAGCTATAACCGGGTTTGTGTTGGCAGTTTTAGCACTAATAACTACTTTGTTTGTTCTGCGAATTAGCCCAAAGACATTATTCGATTTGATCAAAAAGTTATTCGAACGCGAAGAGGATAGCGAAAACAGAAAGCTATCTAGTCTAATACGCAAAAACAATGGCGACGAGATTAAAGAGTCAGCGTCGAAATCTGCTGGCCAGATAAAGCTAAATGAAGGCGTGCCAACCCTGCAGTTTGATGATGAAAAGAAAGGCAAGCTCTCTAGCCTAAAAGGCAGTGTTGCCCGCGATAAGGCAGCTGAGGAACAATCTGCGCTGACTACATTTACTGATCCGAACTGGCAAGCACCTAGCCTAGATCTATTAGAGAAAAAACAAAGTCCGGCTGATGCTGGCGATGTCCAGCATAATTCACAGGTTATTCACGATACATTAGCCGAATTTAATATTAATGTAGAGATGGAAAACGCCAACATTGGTCCAAAAGTTACACAATATACATTGAAACCACAAAGTGGTGTAAAGCTAACCAGAATCACCCAGCTAGAAACTAACATTGCACTAAACTTGGCGGCTCAAAGCCTACGTATGGAAGCGCCAATACCAGGCCAAAAGGCTGTAGGTATCGAGGTTCCAAACCGCAAGGCTGCTGATGTGCGTATCCACGGTATTTTAGATTCCGATCAATGGCGTGCACTACGTGAGCCGTTAGGTTTTACTATTGGTCGTGACATTGCCGGTGATGCTGTGGTAGGCGAGCTAAATAAAATGCCACACCTTTTGATTGCCGGTCAGACCGGCTCTGGTAAGTCAGTTATGATCAATACATTACTAACCAGCTTGCTATATCGAAATAGTCCTAGTGATATGAAGCTGATACTTGTTGATCCAAAACAAGTTGAAATGGCGCCGTACGATGGTATACCGCACTTGCTAGCGCCAATTATTACAAAACCCGAGGAATGTATATCTGCATTGAAATGGTCAGTTAACGAGATGGAGCGACGCTATAATCTGCTGGCCGAAGAAAAACTGCGCGATATCAAAAGCTATAACCAAAAGAAAAAAGACGAAGGCATGCCATATATTGTTATTGTGATTGACGAGCTAGCTGATCTGATGATGATCGCTGCACGTGATGTCGAGGCCTTGATTGTACGATTGGCGCAAAAGGCTAGGGCGGTTGGTATACACCTAGTACTAGCTACTCAGCGTCCAAGTGTTGATGTTATCACCGGTCTGATTAAAGCTAACATACCAGCGCGTATTGCCTTTACGGTTGCATCGCAAGTTGATTCACGCACCATTCTAGATCAAATAGGCGCAGAAAAACTTCTGGGTCAGGGTGATATGTTGCTACTGACACCCGAGATGAGCAAGCCAAAACGTATCCAGGGCGCTTGGGTGATAGACGAAGAAGTTCAAAAGGTGACTGATCATATGCGCATGCAGCGCGAACCACAGTACGACGAAGAAATTACCAAGCAACCAGTGCACCTTAGCGGTAAGGGAGGGGTCGTTATGGATATGGACGGTGCGGGCGATGACGATCTGTATCGCGACGCCTTGCAGGTTGTTGTAGACAGCGGCAAAGCATCTGCTAGTCTTTTACAACGTCGTCTACGCGTTGGCTATGCCCGTGCAGCACGTTTGATCGAAGCTATGGAAGACCAAGGTGTCATAGGCCCTGCAGACGGCGCTCGCCCACGTGAAGTCCTGATCTCTAGCCTCGACGATCTCGGTGGCAGTGAAGAAGAAGCTTAAGCTATATCTTGTAATACATTATTGACTTTTTAACATACTTATGCTAATATGTATCTAGAAATAAGCAAAAACAGAAAGTATAAAAAATGTTCGACAGATTAAAACGAAAGATGCGATCCCCAGGAGAAGTACTTAAAGATGCGAACGGCCCGAGAGCACTAGGTAACATAGCACTTCTACATGCTTACCGTGAAAAGGAAGCAAGATTAGCTTACTTACAGTCTAATTCAGCATCAGAAAATGATTTACCCGAAGGTGAACTAGAAGATTTAAAGGCAGAAGTTGAAGCTGGCCAAGAACAATTTGGTTCAGACATAGGAATAAATAAATTAGGTTTAGCTGCACGACAGGGTGACCAATTTCACATTCCAGATGTTGAGCCCAAGGTAACAAAGGCAGAAGCAGCAACAGAAAGCAATGACGAACCTGAAATTGAATCTAGCGAGCACAAATTAGCTGCATAAGCCAACTATTTTTAAATACTAAAGCCACCCCTTGTCGGGTGGTCTTTTTTTTGTTATAATTACCTCTGTAATAAAACTTCAGCTCGACCTACACAGCCGAGCATCCATAGAAAGGATTCCAAGGGAGTATCATGAAAGAATACGAACTAACAGTTTTGATCCATCCAGATTTAGAGATGGATATAGAAAAACCGCTGAAAAAAATTCGCGGTATTATCACCGATAACGGTGGTGAAATTGTCAAAGAAACTAGCTGGGGCAAAAAGAAACTAGCATATAAAATACGCAAAGAGGATTTTGCTGTATATGTCTATTTTGATCTGAAACTACCAGCAACAGCATTAGCAAAACTATCTAGCGTGTTTAATATCACTGACGAATTACTACGTTATTTGATTGTTAGCACAGACGAGAAAACCAAGGCTAAGATAGCCGAAGCTCGTGAACGTGCAGCGAAAAGTGAGTCAAAGGAGGAAGAGAACGATGGCTAAATCAATAAACCAAGTAATCATCATGGGACGCCTAACTCGCGATCCTGAAATGCGAACTACACCTACGGGAAAGACTGTTACTAGTTTTAGCTTAGCTGTTGATCGTCAAGGTAGTGACGATACTGCTGACTTTTTCGACATCACTGCATGGGAAAAACTAGGCGAACTAGTAAACCAATACCTTTCAAAAGGCCGCCGATGTCTAGTTCAAGGCCGATTGCGTCAGGAAAGCTGGGACGACAAAGAAACTGGCAAAAAACGCAGTCGCGTTGCAGTTGTTGCCAGTGACGTAACTTTTCTAGATGGCCCTAGCGGAGATGAAGGTGGTAATTCAGCTGCACCGAAATCCTCAAGCACCAGCTCAAAGAAAAATGACGATGTCGTGATAGAGGACATCGACGACATACCTATTGATCTATCAGAAATACCATTCTAATATTAGAAGTTAGATTTTCGATTATAGATTTTCGAAGATCTCACAAACTATAAAGGACATTCACGATCCAAAGAACAATAAATAACTCAGCAGATAACCCTCAGGATAAGATTTCATAATCCATAATCTACAATCCAAAATCTGCGACTGAAAGGAGCCACCATGGCTTATAAAAAATCACGATCAAATAATCCAACATATTTTGACTATAAAGACCCAAAAACTTTGCAACGTTTTGTGAACATTTACGGTCAAATTGAACCGATTAGCAAAACCAACCTCAGCGCCAAGCAACAGCGTCAGTTAGCTCGCGAAATCAAACGTGCTCGCCACTTGGCTTTGATGCCATTCGCAATAAGTGCTTAGAAGTTAGATTTTCGATTATAGATTATGGAAAAATCGCCGAACGATAAAACGAAAATAACTTCTTATACTGACCTTTTGGTTTGGCAAGAGGCCAGAATATTGGCAAAATTGACGTACGAAATACTCAAGCGCTTTCCAAAAGATGAACGGTATGGACTTTCTAGTCAGATGAAGCGAGCTGTCGTGTCTGTGCCTTCAAATATTGCAGAAGGTTTCGGTAGACTCGGTGCAAAAGAGAAAAATCAATTTTATCATATAGCCAAAGGCTCGCTAGCAGAGCTAGAGACACAGGGTTTCATAGCTAGCGATGTTGGGCTTTTGTCAGAGTCTGACTTGCGCAAATTACTAGAGCAGGCAACAAAAACTCACAAATTACTACAAGGTTTAATAAAGGCGAACAAGGAGCGTCTCTAGAAAGTGGTTTTTGCGATTTCTACTATAATCCAAAATCCATAATCTAAAATCAAACTTATTATGTACGGTCCAACAGATCTAAAAAAGGGTACAGTTGTACAGATTGATAACAAACCTTTCAAGGTTATTGACTATAATCAAAAAGTTTTAGGCCGTGGCGGTAGTATCGTCAATGTACGACTAAAGAACTTGATTGATGGTGGAGTAATCCCGAAAACTTTCAAAGGTGCTGATAAAATTGAATCAGCGGATGTTTCTAACCAAAAAGTACAATTTTTGTATGCTGACGGAAATGAATTTCATTTCATGAACCCAGATAGTTTTGAGCAGTTTGCTTTAAATGCTGATTTAGTGGCCGAAGCCACACCGTACCTAAAAGAAGGCGATGAGCTAGACTTACAGTTTTTTGACGGCAACGTCATCAACGTTGATTTACCAAAAAACCTGTATCTAAAAGTCACCTATACCGAGAATGTTGTAAAGGGTGATACTACTAGCAATGTGCTAAAGGACGCCCAGACTGAAACGGGTTTAACTGTCAAAGTGCCAGCCTTTATCAAAACCAGCGACACTATCAAAGTAGATACTAGGACTGGCGAGTATCTAGAGCGCAAAAAATAGACGTTTGACGTTAGAAGATGGACGTTAGACAATAAAGCCATGATAAAATCATTCACTGATCTGAAAGCTTGGCAGTCTGGTCACGAGCTTGCCGTCCAAGTTTATCAATATACAAAAAAGTTTCCAAAGAGTGAGCAATTTGGATTGGTTTCACAAATGCGACGAGCAGCAGTTTCAGTAACCTCAAATATTGCAGAGGGTTTTGGTCGAGCTTCGGAAAAAGACAGAGAGCATTTTTATGTTATGGCTTCAGGTTCGTTATACGAACTAAAAAGCCAGGTTTTGTTAGCTAAAGATCTTGGCTTTATAGATAGCAAAGATATCGACTCTATATTTGATAACCTCAATACAGCGCACAAACTTATCAATGGTTTATTACGTGCGCATCGCCAAGGAAAATCTAATGTCTAATGTCCATCGTCTACTGTCTAAGCTACGTCTAGACCAAGCACTTGTAGAAAGAGGACTTGTGACGTCACGTTCACAGGGCGAGAGTTTTGTGCGACTTGGTAAAGTCACGGTTGATGGTAAGGTAGTCGAAAAGCCCGGATATTTTGTTAATGACCAGGCCAAGTTAAAAGTAAATCAAGACGAACAGTATGTTTCGCGGGCTGGTATGAAATTAGCCAGCGTAGCAGGTAACTTGGGTTTGGATTTTGCTGGAAAAATTGTGTTAGACGTAGGTTCTAGCACAGGTGGCTTTACTGACTATTCCTTGCGCCGTGGTGCAAAAAAGGTAATTGCAGTTGATGTCGGAACAGACCAATTACACCCCAGCCTGCAAGGTCATAAACAGATCGAACTACATGAAAAAACCGATATTCGCGACGTTTCTATTAACGATGAGCGCGTAGTAAAGCTAGACAAGGCGCCGGATATTGTATTGATAGACGTTAGTTTCATTAGCCTACGTGAAATATTGCCACACCTTGGTAGGCATGTAGCTAGCAAGAATACTCAGGTTGTAGCTATGTTGAAGCCCCAGTTCGAGGCTGGTTTCGGTCAGTCCAACAAAGGTGTTATCAAAAACGATTCTGTCCGTCGTCAGATATTAAAAGATTTTGAAACATGGGTACGAAAAGAATTCGTGATTTTAGATAAACGTGACAGTGAAGTTAGCGGAGCAAAAGGTAACCGTGAGCGATTCTACCTGCTCAAAAAGTCTTAGACAACAAATACCACTAATCTCAAAAAACGTTGTAGAATATACAAAAGGCTTGCGCTTAAGTTTGACAAGAGTAGCATAAGAAGTAGGTACTATAAACATTAACATCGAAGTAATAAAAAATGCTCACACTTCCACACTTAAAAAGAAGAAATAAAGTTGAATTAACTGACGTAGATGTTGAGAGTGGTGCCGTAGAGGCAGAGAAGGCATTTATTGATGCAGAATTTGAATTGCTGCGAGCCAAGGCCTTAGAAGATGGGCTAGATGTTACAGAGACATACTTAAAAAAAGATCAGGATTCTTCTAGGAAAATGGTAGAAGGTTTAAATGCCGTTCCTCTTAATGCTGCCGGTCTAATTGAAATTGTTGAACCAATAGCAAACGAAGGGCCAGTAGATGTGAGACGTATGTTTGTGGTTAAGCGTCAAGATCTTGATCAGCCCCTGGATACAGTTACCACCTTATTTCAGCTTGATATACAGCGCAGGGATGGTAAGGAA
>JBBTRW010000111.1:9502-22263 GCA_038064995.1 Patescibacteria group bacterium
GACATAAGAAGTGCGGTACTATTTAACGAAGTAGTAGGAGAGGCCGTTTCTAAAGAAGCAAGAGTTAAGTTCGATGCCGAAACAGGTGGATTTAGTGGTAGTCAAACAATAAAAAGAAATGGCGAGAAAAAAGTACAGGTAGATGCAAGCTTGCAAGAGTGTAATCATGACATTCATGAAGCGGTCGCTACTCTTGACCAGCCAGTTGTTGAATTGGTGAAAAGTGCAACCGATGAGTTTGATGCTATTCAGGCTGAAGATGAGGGTGTGGTAGCTGATTTAAACATTACAGACACCTCAGCTGAAAGGCGCGGTATGATGACATCGACAAAATTTGCTATTCAGCTTGGTACACAGGCAGCTAAAGATGCGTTTAAAGCTGCGCGCCACAAAGACTAAACGTTAAAGCGAAACTCAACAACGTCACCAGGTTGCATGACGTAGTCTTTGCCTTCGGTACGTATTTTGCCGGCGGATTTTGCAGCGGCCTCAGATCCAGCGGCGATCAAATCATCATAATCAACAACTTGGGCGGCGATAAAACCTCGCTCGAAATCTGTATGTATTACACCGGCAGCTTGCGGGCCGGTTGAGCCCTTTTTGATAGTCCAAGCTCGGATTTCTTTCGGTCCGGCGGTTAGGTAACTTTGCAAGCCTAAGGTATCATATGCGGCGTGAATTAACTGCGGTAATCCAGCTTCTGTGACTCCGTAGCTTTCTAGTAGCTCTGCGGCTTCTTCTGGGACTAAGCCTTTTAGCTCTTCCTCTAACTTGGCGCAGACGAATGTAGCTTGGGCTGGTGCAACTAGTTTGCGCAAATTTTGTGTCTTTGAATCGTCAGCCAAAGTCTCCTCGTCGACATTGAACAAATAAATTATAGGCTTGGTCGTTAAAAGCTGCAGTGATTCGACGGTAGACATTCGACGATGGACCATAGGGTTTGAGTAAAGTGGTATTCCTTGATTAAGAATCCCCCTGGCTTCATCAAGAAGATCGACTTCTGACTTCAGTTTAGGGTCAGATTTAGCCTTTTTCTCTAACATCGAACGTCTACTGTCTAGCGTCTGCAAATCTGCCAGGGCGAGCTCGGTGTTAATTGTCTCGATATCACGTTTGGGGTCGTGCGTTTCATCGACATGCACCACATCGCTGTCGCTAAAAGCTCGCACTACATGTACAACTGCATCACATTCACGGATATTTGCTAAAAACTTGTTTCCCAGACCCTCGCCCTTACTAGCGCCGGCCACCAAGCCTGCAATGTCAACGAAAGTTACAGTTGCTGGCAGGATTTTTTGCGAACCGTATACATTTTTTAATTTTTCTAATCTTTCATCTGGGACTGGCACGATTCCAGTATTTGGCTCGATTGTGGCAAAAGGGTAATTAGCTGCCAGTGCATCAGCATCTGTCAGTGCGTTAAATAGTGTAGACTTGCCGACATTTGGCAAGCCGATGATTCCGATTGATAAACTCATCATTCTATACTAACAGAGGTAAGATGATTTACCAACGGATAAACGTATTGATAAAACAGAGATTATAGACACAAAAATATTTAATCTGTAAGTAAATATTAGAGATTTTATATGTTAGATAAGATATAATAAGCTCATGAATACGGAAGATGTAATCGAAAAAAAATCAGCCGGTGGAATAATTTACTCAAAAGGTAAGTTCCTTACCCTAAATGTTACAAAGTATGGCGAAGTAGTTTTTCCAAAAGGGACCATTGAGCCAGGTGAAACCCCCGAACAGGCGGCTATAAGGGAAGTTTTAGAGGAAACAGGTTATCATGTAAGAATTATGACCTCTCTCGGTGAAGTGTCATATGAGTTTGACGAAGATGATGGAAAGCGATATAGAAAAACTGTCTATCATTATCTGTTCAAGTTAGTAGATGATAATGAGCAGCCAAATCCCAATAGAGAAGATCATGAAAACGAAGAAGGTATTGAAAATCTGTGGCTTACTTCAAACGATGCGTTTACCAAATTAACACACGAAAATAGTAAAAGTATACTCACAAAAGCTCTTGGCGTGCTAGAAGTAAAAAAATAGCTATTCTTTTACTTCTATAATAATTCCACAATCCCTTTTGAGCTCATCAGAGTATATTTGATTGAAATTTGGTATTGAGTCTTCGGGGTGTTTTATACTTTGTTTGTTGAAGATATGTTGCTTGATTATTTCCCTTATGAATATATAATTTTGTAGTTCATAGAGTATATGTAAATCACGTCTATGTTGATTAAGTATTTTACTTTTAGTTATCTTGATTTTCTCCTCAACCAGAGAGAGCCTTTTAAGACGTATCTTTTCGTAGAGAAGTATTTTATTATCTAAGTCAAGTAGTGTCTTCATCGGTGTTCCATAAATACATAATGCATTTTTACACCATCCAATGTGATTTTCATAGTGATCTAATAGAGGATTATTAGGCTTATTAAATCTATCGATTATCGTTATATCTAAAATGAGATTATCTAGCTTGACGTTTAATTCTATTCTTTCACCTTGGGAATCGATTATCTTTCTTGCCTGCTTATAGAATATTTCATCGAATTTAATAATAGCATTGGCTATATCTCGCACAACAACAACCACATCAATATCTGACCCATTCCTGAGTTTTCTGCTAAGAACATAACTTCCGATAATTGAAATGGATTCAACTTGGGAATCAATATTTTTTTGAATATAATCTATAATTTGCTTCTCAATTTTCATATCTATTTCCGTAGTCCTCTTTTTTATATTGAATTTTGTCATCGTTCATTATAGTGCCTATTTGGATTTCAAATATGCAAAGTTTATAGCTATTATCGTTGATAATTTTGTGTTTCTTATCTCGGGAGATAAATATACGTTCATGTTTTTGAGCAAAATGTTTCACTACTTTGCTATCATTTAGCTCTAAGGCATAGGTTAGTGTGCTATCAGGCATCCATATTTCATCGTAATCAGAATGGCTTTCGAGAATAATAGAAGCTCCTGGGTTAAATATTAGGAATTTTTCTCTGTAAAAAACTACTCCATCATCTGTAAAATCTTCTCTGAGAATAATTGACTGACCCCAATCTCGTTTTGTAGTTTCATTGGATACCAACAACGCATACGATTTAATAGAGTCAAACATTCTCTAACCCTTTAATCTCTGCATAATCAAAAAAATTATGAGCTTCAATTTCTTTTTTATGATTGGTGTACTCATTAAAAAGTTGGTTTATTCTAACACAGATTATCTTTGCGGTACTTTCGTCCAAATGAGAGTTAAATGTATATATTTTTATACATCCGTATGATTTACCTCTATATTTATAGGATCGCGAACAACTGAAGAATATATCCAATTTACCTTTTTTGCTCTTTTCAAGAATAAAGCTATAAAATCCAGTATTAAACTCTTTGATTTCATCCGCTATTGTTTGAGATGTTTCCTCAGTAATTTCAAGATTCAAATATTTTTTTGGTTTGAAAGCCAGAAACAGAAGGTTAGACTCCTCTTCGAGGTTACAGACAACCACGTTATTTTGATGACTAAAGCTATCTTTGAGATATAAATATGCATCTGTGTGGTTGGCTAATATTTTGGTAAAGCCCTCAGCTCCAAGGGTTTTCAAGGTTGTATAGGCGGAAATCGGGCCATGAGGAGATCTTGATGATTCTAATGTGTAGTCATATGGAGCATATTCCGAGAATACCATGTTTTTGGACTCTGAATACTTACCTTCAATACTAAAAAGTTGTTTTTTATCTTTAATCAAAAATACGGAGCTGGTATAGCTACAATACCCAGTTTTGTGAAAATCGGACGCAAAACTATCAGCATATTTTACCTGGCTTGCTGCTTTTATTTTTGTTTGCAATATAACTGCCGTCTTATCGCTGATTTCTAGAGGATTCTTCTCAAAATCATATCGACTAAGAAGTAAATAAACCCAACCCAACACACTATCCACATGTATATGTGGAGTATAGTCAAGCTTATATTTTTTGACCAACTTATCACGTATGATTTTGACAGCCTTTACATTATCGAATGAATGATTGTTTGTTGTCATGCCATTAAGTATAATTAGGGGTAGGCGACCACCTTGTTCAATGATCGATACAAATGCATTTTCAATGTCAGTTACGCTTATTACTGCGTTATGTGTCTTTAATCGAATACAGTTCTCTTCACCAATTCCTAGCCAGTTACATATTTCTATATGTGACGGATGCCCCAAATCGTTTGAAATTATAAAGTTTTTGCTAGTGATACCTCGTTTCTGTGAATCTGGATTTGCTTTATCAAGACCAATCTTCAGGGCGTACAGTAATGTACCTTTGCCACCAAAAGTAAATGTTCCGCTTGCCTTTTCTACATCCCACCCAGCAAGTTCATTTAGATAATTCACCACTGCTTTTTCAATGAGGAGAAGCTTACCAGATGGAAGATCCATGCAAAAGTTGGGGTTTGCCAGGCTTGAAAAGAAACTTGCAACTTGACTATATATATTAGGGTTTGGGTGAACATTGTACATAACACCCGGAGCATCAAAGTTCATCACATTTTCAAAGAAATCGCCAAACTCATCAATGAACTCATCAACATCTTGGGGTGCATAATCAAAATGTATTTTTTCCAATTCAAGGTCGTACTTAAATTTTCGATACTTTGAGTAAAATACGGAATCAGATTGCTTATTTGGAAGTATTTTTACACCAAAGGAGTCTACTATTTTTGTGATCTGCTCTTTGTTTTTATAGAATAAATCTTCCATTATTTTAACTCTTGTGTTGCGTCGTTTTCACGCTCAAATATATCAAGTAACTTTTCAAGATGAACCCGTTCGTCTGCTCCTTTGCAGCTCAACATGTAATTTCTAATAAGAGCCTTTTGCTGATCTATGGAGTTTTGAGTAGCAACACCAGGTATAAAATAAAAAGCCGTAAGTGGTTCGCCGACAGGATAATAAGTGCTGTTAGTAAACTCGATAACTCTACCTTCAAAAATTCTATTTTTGCCTTCAATTTCATCAAGACGCTTTCTATCTATTGTGGCTATCATAGCATCAATTACTGTGCCATGTGTGATAATAAGAGGCCGACTTTCTGCACCGAGAGAGGCAAGTGTTTCGTTCTTAAATTCTGCAACTCGGCTAGCTATCTCTGTATTAGATTCACCTCCATGGCCTTTGTGATCATCACGTGATGACTTTGCCATATATTCCCAAAGATTATTCTTGAGAGTATCGTCTTGTAATACCTCGTCAAACGTCATACCATCAAGTACCCCAAAATCTTGTGCCCTTAGACGGTAGTCTGTTGAGATATCCATATCACACTTTGTAGCAATAATTTCAGAAGTTTGGATAGCACGGCGTAAAGGACTCGAAAGTATTAGTTGACCAATATTCTTTAATGCCTGCAATTCGAGTAACCGATATAAATGCTCAGCCTGTCTGTTTGCAACCTTAACACCATATTCACTAAGGTCGCTATCCGTACGCGATCCAATAATTTCACCTCTCCGTTTTGCGATGGGTGCATGATGCATAACAAATAACTTATTGCTCATTAGATTTTCCGCCATACTCCGTTTTGTAATAATTATGTATATTGCTTATATCATTATCAGATATTTCTTGAATGTTCCTAGAGAGATTATGAGGGATCGACAGAGATTTGTAATATAAAGAACATATTTCGTTGAAGGCATTCATTGTGTTTACGATGCTTTTTATATCAAGTTCAGAGAATAGTAGTAATCCACCATGTTTTCCAAGTAGAAATGCATCGCCTTGCTTGAAATATTCAACAAATTCCGTCTCTGTTTGTCTATGGTTGAAATATGGTATTGCTTGAACTTGTTTTCCAAAATAGTCTGCGTGCATTGTATTCAGGACGGGTATTGGTGCCCCAATCATTGCAGCAACAACAACAGGATGTGCATGAGTATGAAGGATAACTTTTATGTCACTTCTTGTTCCATAGATAGCTAAATGTAATTCTAGGTCAGAAGATGGTTTTGATCCAATATATTCACTGTCGCTCAAATTTTTGATAGTTGAGATATTATTAGGTGAAATGTCACGGAATTCAGAACCTGACGGTGTAATATATACCTTATCGTTGCTGGTCCTTACGCTCATGTTACCAGATGGTCCAATCTCAAGATCAAGATCCGCTAATCTATGGCAAGTCTCGATGAAAAGTTGGGTTATGGAATTACGCTCACTCATGTGATTATTATACGGTATATACCTACGTATGTCAATATATTATCAGGGGTAGTTTATTTTCAGTTCGTTAAATAATGTTGACTTGCCAACGTTGGGCAAGCCGATAATTCCGATCGATAAAGTCATTTGTATATTATAGCAGATATATGAGGTAGTGGGATTGATTTTTTATAGTTTTTATGCTAAAATTTGTAAATAGTTAGTATATAATTAAATACAAATGAATAAACAACTAGAATACGTAGAGTTCTCTCTACCAAACAGCAAAGAGCCGGAAGCCGCTCGTAGACTGCGATTTCCTGTCAGGTCTAATCTGTTGTCGGACGACAGCGAGCCTGTCCCTGGCTCGAGGTTGTCGTCAGTCAAAAGAGCTAAAGAGCTGGGGAAAACACGCATAGAATCGCTGAGTCTATCTGATGAAGAAGTCGCTAATTTTGTAAAAGAAAAAGAAGCTGCGCGAATGAAAGAACTGGCAGTAAAGCATGCAGTTGCATTCTTGAAAGAGGCTACCAAAGAAGGTTTAATCAATGATGGCAAAGATCTGAGAGATGCTGTGACACTAGTCATGGCTAATCTATCGGAGACACTATATAAGCAAGAAGGTGATGTATCTAATCTCGAGAGCTATGCATATACAATTCACCCATTCTTGAAAGAGCATATAGAACAAGTCATATATCTAGCCACACACGATATGCTTACAGGAGCGCTAAACAAATTTGGTCTGGAGTGGTATATCTCTGAAGAGTTAGATAACATCGAGGCTGGGCTTGGCATTGATCTAACCAATTTCAAGGCAGTTAATGATCGCTTTGGTCACCAGCGTGGCGACGAAGTTCTGAGAGGTGTCACCAAGATACTAGGGGACGCGCTCAGAGATCACGACAAGGTAGCTCGTATTGGCGGTGATGAGTTTTTTGCAGTTCTAGGTGATAAAACCAAAGATGATAAGGTGGAAGTCGGTCAAAATAATCGCTACCAAGATGAAAAGCTTGGTGCGGCCGAGATCGCAGACATTGCAGCAGAGCGTATAGCTAGTGAACTAAAAAAATATCTAGACGAGAGGCCAGAGCTAAGGGAAATAGGTTTTGATATGGCAGTAGGATCAGTAGTCTGGCGAAAGGGCGTGTCCTCTGACGTACTAATGGCAGAGGCCGATGCAAATATGTGGAGGCACAAAGATAGGCAACATGAAAGTAAGGGTCAGTATAGACCACCCTTGACAAAACATGATAAATAATACAATATAAGTTTATCACATCAATCGGTGTGAGTTTCGTTCCTTTACATAATTAGGTGATATAAATGGCAAAAGATGCCGAACTTGACCGTCTAAAAGCGGCGCAAGACCTAGCATTCCAGCGCAAGCAGGATGCTTATAAAGCGCAAGAAAAGACTTGGGCGGATATGTCGTCTGCTCGTGGTAGCCTGAACAAGGCTCATGAAGAAAAGCAAAGGGCTTATGAAGCACAGGATACTACATGGCAAGCTTATCAACATGTGCGATCTAGTAATGGTCCGCGTATTGATCAGCTGAACTCCCAACAGGAGACTGCTTTTCAGAACATGAAGCGGTCATTTGACGATGCTTCATCGGCACACGACAGACGAGATGGAGCCGAAGCAAAGCGCCTAGCGAATCAGGGTCACGCTTTCAAGGCCGAGGCCCAGGGTTACGTAATGCAGCGAAGGGCCTTGGTTGATGAAATCCGGGCAGCTCGAGCAACCCACGAAGCATCAAAGCCCGCATTCCAGCGTGCCAAAGAAGCTTTTGCAGCCGCAAAACGAACTTTTGATGCCGCAAAGGATGAACACAGGCGAGCTCAGGAGAACTTCAAGCGTGCCAAAGAAGTCTTTGACCAGGCATCCAAGGCATTTAAGGCCAGGCTCGAAGTTGTACGTTCTCATTCAAAAAAGCGTCAGGATGATAAAAAGTCCATCGCAAAGAAAGCTGGGGTTCCGTATCAGTATCAAGACAAGGTCTGGGTATCAAAGGATCGAGATGGCAGCACCAATATCTATTTCGGTGGAGTTGGCAAGCCAGACGGTCCTGGTCACGGACACTACGTCATGGACTCTTCGGGGAAAGTGACATACAAACGTGAGCCATTCGATGATCATGGCGGACAGAACTTTACAGAATCGCAACGCGATTACGAAGATTTGGTACGTCAAGAATCAACTAGTGGTGAGTTTGGTTTTCTATGTCGTTTTCGTGGGTATGACGCCTATGCAGAGACTAAGATAAACCGAGAAGGTCGTCCGAAGATTGATATCTTCTATGGACCTAATGGTCCATTCGGGAGCGGTCATCATCACGCTGTTGCATACCGTGAATCACCTCTAAATTTCATCTCGGATGATTTACGTTAAAAGTTGAACGAAGCTATCCCGCCATGTTATATGGCGGGATTCTTCTTTTAGTCATATAATAACTATATGGATGAAAATTTTTTAGAAAGCTTCTATGAAAATGTTATTTTAGCCCAGTATTTTGATGCTGTTTTTATTTATGATATTCAATGGAAGAGCCACGGCAAGATAGATCTGGATGCTTGGGCGCATTATTTTGATGATAAAGATGGTAGGGAACATGTTTTATTGTATGAAGATTTTCCAGGCAACACCTACCTAGACGATGGTTTGACGCATGAAATTATTCAATGCGGCGACAAACAAAATCTTAATTTGACACTAGGGAATGATAAAAAGATTGATAATGTAGTAGGTTACTTTACTTTGTTCAAGGAAAAAGTAAAGTAGCTAACAGATTAAGCTATTGACAAAACAGGTTAAATAAGATACAATAAAACCATTCAGCCGTCTAGTGCGGTTGGAGGTATTGGTGCGTTGAGTTAATGCTCCGCACAAAATTAACAATTTGCGTGTTATATCATTCATGAGATATTCTCTCGGATAGACTGTTTGTTTATGCAAATAGGTGGTCTGTCCGAGGGAATCCTTTCCCTAGGCGAACAAGATAACAATCGACTTCGCCCAGTCAAGGCGAAAGGAGAAACTCATGAAAAAAATTTACAAGTTGACGTTGTTGATCGTGGTGTTGCTGATGTTTGTATCAGTGTTCACGATTGAGGCATCTGCTCGTACCAAGATGGGAAATCCGTATGTTGGCAAGTACAGCGCCTTTGGTGGATCTGAAATTCCAACTACGACGAAGCGACGTGGTGTAATTGATGTGAAGTATGTACTTCCTGACGTTTATCCCTACGGAGTTCCGGTGTTGGCGAAGGCCGAGGTCACCTATAACGCGAAGCGTAGGATTAGTCGTAAGGATCCGAGCTTTCGCAAGGTGTTTGGCCGACACTCTTTCCTGGTCAAGACGTACCTGTTTGTGGATTTTCACACCGGGTTGTCTGACAAGGATTACGAGTTAGGTTCGGCCTTGAGCAAAGCGCCCCAGAAAAAAACCGTCAGGTTGCGACCAATGCAGACCAAAACGGTAAAGTTTTGGGTGATTATGGACCAGTGTCACAGCTGGCCTACCCCCACTACTCCGGAAGAGGCCGATTACCTCAATATCTGGACTGGGTTTGATACTCAGCCACCATCCTATCCGTGTATGCCTCCGTGGCTCACAATGGGATTCGAAGCTGAGATCAAGGGTCGATACAAAGGTGTTCGACGCGTACAAAACGACTGGGACGACTTTCCGTTGTTGCAGATTCGGATCGCTAATCCACCAGTTGCTCCTGCCCTGTAGGAGCCCCACGCAAATTGTTAACGCCGCTCTCCCGAAAGGGAAGCGGCGTTTTCAATTCTTTTTTAAAGAGTTTGCTTCAAAAGCAGACGTCGTAGTATAGTTTAAGCATAAGCAAAGATGATAGCTATATAAAATGAATGCCTATAAACATAATAAGAAGCAAGCGTCTTACAGCAAGGTCAATAAAAGGAAGGCGGCTGTATATTTTGTGGGGCTATTAATTCTTTTATCTGTTCTTGGGGTTGGTGCATTGTTTGTATATAGAAATAACGAAAAGTCGGCCGATAATGATGAAAGTTACATATATAAGGAAGGTTCCGGTGGAAACTACAAACTAGTCATTCAATATCACGATGAATCGATTGCAGCATGGAAGTCTGGAGATAAGAACAAGGCTAAAGAGCTAGCTGAGCAGGGCTTGGCAGAGAATGACAAGCTGACAATCAAGCAACAGTCTGAGGTGCCCCAACAAATGGAATTGATACATGCTTTATCAGACATTAAATATGGAAGTTATGTAGATTATGAAGGTCAGTAATAATTCTAGACTCTTACGCCCCGAAGGGCTTTCAAGTGTTCTGAAGGTCATGATGTTGGTTGTTGTGTCTGCCTTTGCGATCAATACTTTGCTAGTAAATGATAATGCCAAGGCTGCATATGACGATATTCCGGATGATTTTACATACTTATCTAATGAATATGATCAATTTGTCAGCACGTATCGTCCAGATGATGGTACCGGTAACTATACCCCCGAGCTACAAATTATGCTATATAGCCCAACAAGAAGCACGACCCTAAGAATCCAAAGGGGTGATGTTTCAAATATACCAAAATGTGGTGAATTCGATATATTTCAAGCCGCCGTTACAAATGATAATCCTAGCAACAACAACAGGGTGACTATAGATCGTGATTATCCTGTTACTTGTGTTCAAAATTCGGGTGATACGTACTTTACCATAAGAGG
This sequence comes from Patescibacteria group bacterium, assembly GCA_038064995.1. Lineage (GTDB taxonomy): Bacteria > Patescibacteriota > Saccharimonadia > Saccharimonadales > Saccharimonadaceae > JACPYF01. Next base: position 20,424 of record JBBTRW010000111.1, read on the forward strand.
GATTAACAGATACGCGCAATCTCGAAGGTTTCCTCCCCCAGGAGAGAATGTTTTCGTCACATCAATACGATTAAAACTAAAGAAACCAAGCCCCACAAGGGATATTAGTAACTTCCCTGATATGGAAGTTATTGGAACGGCGGATAGGCTAAGTTATATTGGTGATCAGACAGGCAGTAGTAACTTTTTCTCTCAGGTCGAGACAGGTGTAAGCTATAGCATGACCGATAATGGAAGTGCTGATTTTCGCATAATACGCTCAAGATTTGCTGCTCCGTGTAGTTACTCTGCTAGCAGCGCCAGAATATGGTGGAAGGATGCAGATTCGCGCGATACACCAAATGCTGGTAGGGGTGTGACATATGCCATATACGAAGATGGGAATTCGAGTCCAATAAGATCAGGTGATGCTGGCAATGGACCGAACAGGCAGTCTGTGACCTTTCCAACAAGTGCAGGCAAAAAATATAGGATAGATTTTAGAAATGTACTTGCGCGTGGCAATAGCTATACTGGAACTGCTAATACCATTAAGATATGGTACCCTTTTGATTCGGCGGGTAGGTACGCACAGTGCGGTACTACTAATGGCTGGAGCGTTGAATGGGTATCAAATTATGTTCTGCGAAATGACGGTAGAAATATGGGAGAAGATGTCGGGGAGTTCCAGCAACCAGGAGAGGTAGATGCGCCGCAACCTGGTCAAAATTTTCGATATATCAATGATGCTAGAAATGCTGGTACTAGAGAAATTACCAATGCACGTTGGTATTGTCCTTCTGGTCAGCCCAGGATTAATGGGTGGCCAATATGTCGCAACCATCCAAGCCCTAGTCTAGACAGGTGGTGGAGGCTGACTGATAACACCCAAAGAATCGCCTTTGACAGGGGGCGTACTGGTTTACCTGATGATACATATGCTCAAATAGGGACTGGTGTTGGTGCTGGAGCTTTCGTAGGGGGACCTGGATGGGTATGGGACACATTTAATGTTAATGCTGGTGACGGTGGCAGAACAAAGTGTGTCAACGCAAGCTTTTGGCCAAATCGCGGTGTCGGTTATCAAGGTAACTATGCGCTCAGTTCAACAGTTAATACAATAAACGGAACAAACCGAACTACGAGTTGGACTATACCTGGGCCTGAAAGCAGGGTCTATGCACCGCAGCTTTGTGTTAATGTTCCACACTACTATAACCTTCAACAATCGGTAACCGTGGGTGGTCGTGATGGCGTTACGGTTCAACAAGGCACTAATTTGCAGGTAACTGGTACTATTAGCCAAGCTAGTGCTACAGGTTCTAGAAACCACACAAACAGTCAATCGGGCAAGGAAAAGGGTGTCCTGCAGTTTAGGTTAGACCCAGGTGAGGCCGAGCCATCAGTAAAAACTGGACAAGGGCCAATAGCTACTAGTCCTATAGATTGGTGTAATGGTAGGTCTAGTAACTTGGCGACTTGTACGAAGGTACTGACCGATGCTCGTGCCGTTAATGCTGGTGGTGATATAAAAATACCCAACAATCCAGGTAACGGTAATATTTTTGAAGTTAACACTAGTAATCTACCAGTAGGAACAAAAGTTTGCTATGCGACATATGCCAATCATCCAAAACATACAACCGAGGACGACTACAACAATGGCGATGGTCGCTGGAGTTACAGTAGCATCGAATGTGCCACTGTGGTCAAGTCGCCAAAAGTCCAGTTTTTGAATACGGACGTAACTGTAGGTAGGTATCGTACTACGGCGACTGATTGTCAGCCTGCGATTAATGCACCGATAATTACCACCGGTACACCCGAGAGTAAAAGGGCCTCAAATCTGTATGGATCGTGG
>JBBTRW010000112.1:0-8604 GCA_038064995.1 Patescibacteria group bacterium
CAAAACCAGTTGCTCCTGTCACAAAATGTATTTTCATATTACATAAAATTATACAGCAATGATACTTTATATATTTCTTGACATGGTGGTGTATAATGATAAGCATTATGGAAACAATCAATTATCTCGTAGCAAGTTTTTTCACAGCATCAACATTATTATTAGCGTATCTTGGGTATAGCTTCGCTTCCAGTAAAAAACAATCGTTACGAAATTTTGGGGTTGGTATATCATTTGTCAGTTTAGCGTTTCTCATTTGGACATATATTGTTACTTTTCATCCAGCAAATTTAGGTCTTGTAGCAACAGTTGGCGTAATACCTCTTTTTTGTGCGTTTATTTATTTTCTCCTTGCCGCGGTTAGCGGTGTGAAAACTAAATATCGTCTATCACTTATTTTTATAAGTGGCGTGATTCTAGCGAGCTTTGTTGTCGCGAGATTCTTCTTATATGAATCTAACCCTGGTTTTACCGATAACGGCTTTTTCGCATTCAACGTTGACCCTGTAGTACTTTATTTCTATGCTTTGATCTTATCTTTTAATTTTATACCTGCCGTTTATGTTGTTGGTCGTCATATTAAACACGACCTTTTTCGTGTATTTTTCGAGCTAGGTCTTACGCTTGTCTCAGTAGGTCTTATCATTATGGTGACAAATACAGATGAGAGCGTTCAGATTGTCAATGGGGTAGGTATTGCGATTGGCCTTGTTGCGGCAGCATTGGCTACGGCCAAGTATGGCCTAAGCAGTAAAACGATAAAATAGTTTTCGCGATGTTACAGTTTATAACTCAGTCTTTGTCTTTGGTGTTGCCAATATTTATCGCTGGAGTTTGTTTTATATTTATTTTGAGTAGAGATTATCTGAGTTTTCTAAATTCGCCGATTGACTTTGGTACTAAGATACGCAAAAAACGACTGTTTGGCGACAATAAGACTTGGCGAGGTGTAATAATTTATATTGTATTTGGAGTCTTGACGTCCTATATTTTGAATATATTTGTCCAGTCGGGCGCTCGAGATTGGGCGCATCCGGTTTTTATTAACGAGCCACTGTTTGTTGGAGTTGCTTTTGCCCTGAGCTATGTTTTGGGTGAATTAATCAACAGTTTTTTTAAGCGCCAGGCGGGTATCGCACCGGGCATGTTAACTACCTCAAAAATACAGTTAATTGTCGATAACGTCGATGGTATGGCATTGACCGCTATAGTTCTTGTATTTGTACTGGGCGTGTGGGTGTGGAATGTGCTACTTGCGCTGGCTATTGGTTTTGTTTTGCATTGTATGACCGAAATTTTTATGAGGAAGATTGGTTTAAAGCGAAAGCAGAATAACTGCCGTTAGCGGTATAGTAAAATTATCGCTACCGAGAGGTGAGATTTTTTCAACAACTGATAGTATAAAAGCTATAGAGAAAAGACTGAAAGTGTCTTTTATAAAAAAGGTGAGTATAAAAATACTCACTACAAAAAATACGATCGAACCTAAATGGCTTGCACGTTGTTTTGCTCTCAGGTCGCCAACAATTCCAGCACTAGCATCGGCGAAGGTCATAATGAGGATTGATGATATAAATACTTCGGGCCGGTCATGGGCTACGATAAACGCCAACAGTGTTCCTAGTGGTAGGAGCACTTCGCCGTATGTTTTCCTTGTCACATTGTGAACAGAATGCAAGATTTTTTTGTGGTACGAGATGATGATAATGACGAGTAATATGATATTGCATATAAGAAATATAAAAGGGGTAAACAGCTGGTATATCACAACAGCCAACATACCAGAGGCTATGTGTGATAGTCGACGTGATACATCTGTAGATAAGTTTCGATGTCGTACAAATAGCTCAATTATAATTAGAAGTGATACAAAAAATAGACAGAGTGCGAGGGCGTAGTAAGGGTTATCGCTTTTCATATGTAATGTTACTTATTAGGTATGTAGGTTTACTTTTCATAATATGTCGGACTGCTGAGCTCAACGCGGGCAAAGAACTTATCCTGGAGTAAAGAAAAGCAAAACCAGTGCGTTTATTGAACTCAAATAGTGATGAATGTCGAAAAGACCATTTTTTAACAAGTAATTCTACCAAGTATGTTTCGTATGTAACCGCTAGGTTAGTATTGTGCTTAACCACAAGCGGAGCGATAAGTTGGTTAATGATGCCATGGTCTCTGTATTTTGGCAAGATATATGCCATACCGATTTCTTGAATCGAATTTGAATACGATGTTCCAACAAGCCAACCAACGAGTCTATCGCCGTCAAAAGCTAGGGCGACATGGTTATTTTTCAGTGCGGCGTGTAATTGTTTTTTTGTTCTTGGTGTGATTGAAGGTGTTTGTTTTGTTATGCGCATTATTGTATTTATAGTTGCACTATGTGTAATAGAGGGGATATCGGTTGTTACGGTAACCATGCTAATGCTCCGAGTGCTAGTATTATGCTTACAGCGTACCAAAACTTTAGCATGCCGGTTTTACGCGTTTTGATATTTGAAAGCTGTAAAATTGCTAGAATTAATAAGAAACCGGCGACCAACAGGCTAGGTAGTTTATATTGTGATGATAAAAGCAAAAATCCGATTGCAGCAAGCGATAGATAGCAAGTAACAACGCCATTGTAATAACGAACAGAATTGGATTCTATATAACCATCGACATTAAAGCGGATTAGGCGAAGAATACCAAAAAGTACGATTGTATATCCGACTACTACGCCCTCCCAGCTTGGTAATAATTCTTGGGATACAATTAACGCTGGATAAAGTGAGTAGCTAACTAGGTCGATCATGCTATCGAGTTGCCGTCCTAAGTCGCTTTCCTGGCGTAGTTTGCGTGCTACGATGCCGTCTAGACTGTCAAAGAAAAATGCTATTACAGCACAAAGTACTGACAGTCTTAGGGCGTCTTGCAGTAACAATACTATAGCTAGCCAAGCAAACAGTAGACTAACGGCGCTGATAAGCCCAGGTATACCAATGGATTTTAGGTATTTTTTAGGCACCGCGGACTACCTCCCCGGTTGTTCCGTCTATCGATATAGTTTCCCCTGATTTAAATAATTTAACAGCACCCGTAATACCTACAATTGCCGGAATTGATATCTCACGCGAAACGATTGCGACATGTGATAGTGGGTTTCCTTGTTCTGATATGACTCCGGCCGCCTGCACAAGAAGAAGTGTCCAGCCAGGGTCGACATGCTTGACTACAAGTATTTTGCCGGCAACATCGAGCGTGGGCTCAAACTTATGTACGACTATAGTCTCCGCTTTGATATTTCCAGGAGCTACTCCTGCTCCGGTAATAGATTGAGAGTTTTGTGGTGGGGTAGAATTTATGGTTGTTTTGGGAGCGATAATCCCTTCCCCCGTGACATGTAAACATAAAGGTTCTGTTTCATATGATTTGTACAGAGTTTTTCGTCGTGCTACGGTTTCTTGCAAGTTATATTCCCAGCTATGTCCGCGTATGACCGCCTCTATTTCTTGCTCTGTTAGCCAAAAAATATCATTTTCGTTGGTAATTATATTTGCTATGACAAATTTTTTGCCTATTTCCAAGTAAACGGTGCGACCAATGCCAAATATCTGAGCTCGGTTAAAGCGAAATCGCTCTCGATAGTCGATAGCTGAACGCATATTTTTTGCAATTATATTCGCGAAAATTTTTTTATGAATTGGGAGGTGCTGAAAGTAGCTATTTTTTTTCTTATGAAGCTTTAAGCTCGCGTCTTTTGATGCATAGGCAAGAGAAATGATGTTAAAAATATTTTCGCTTAGTCGTGGGTTTTCAAGTTGAAGTTCGTCAGGCGTACGACCGCCAAAAGTGTCAATAAAGTGTCTGGCACCTTTTTCAATATCTGTCCACGAGCTGGTTGTTTTTAAATCATCAAGACATGTTGTGTCTTCACGTTTTAGGGCAATATTTATTTTATTGCCTAGTTGAGCGAGCTCTTCGAGGGGTTTTATACTAGCTCGATCTCTGAGCCCGCTTAGGCTTTCAAGATACACCTTTCTGTTGGCGTCTTTCATGATCATGGTTTTATAGATACCATGAAAAATCATCACACGCACATCGTTTAATATAGGTATTCCCCATTGGACAAGGAGTCTTTGTCGTATAGAGTGTAAATGATTAAGGCATGCTTCTGCAGACATCGCAGCCCAATTTAACTTATCTATTTCATGGTATATTGCTGAAAAATTTTTTGTAAATTTATTTGAATACGATCTTGATCGTAGTAGTAGCCAAAAAAAACGCATGGACATCAAAACCATCCTGAAGTTCATCATTGTTAGTCTTGATCGTCTGTTTGGTTGTTGGTTACCTCGCTTTTTGACTGGGTCTAGCATAGCTTCGAAAAATTCCTGGTTGTGTGAGCCTGGTAGGAGTTTTACAATCTCATACCAATTATTGATGCGATAGTATACTTTTCCATCTATATAACCCAGTGTATTGTCGAATATATTATAATTTTGCTGTAATTTTTTAGTACTCATCCCTAAGAGGCTAAAAAAAGACGGGTAAACATTGGCATAAAGATTTTTAATAAACGAATAAGTAAGTGGTAATGTAATGCCCGGGTAATTTTCTGATATATTTGTCGCATCCCACGTGACACTGTAGTTTCTTGTGTCGGTTGATTGTGGTCGCGCCTGAAGAAGCATAAAGGTATGCTTGTCGTAAGACCATTCGATATCTAACGCTGCACCCATATGCTTTTCAAGTTCCAGACCGGTTTTTACGATAGAGCGAAGAAGAGGCGTCATGTCTTTGCTATTTAAGTTAGTTCTCTGTACAGAGATAGTTGTGGCACTGTCACCTTCAACGACAGTGTTGCGCCAAGAATCTGTAAATGAAAGTACGACGTTGCCCTGACCGTCTTCTGTAAACAAAACACCACTTCTTGCCCCATAGAACATTTCCTGAACAATAACCGAGCCGCCGACGTCTATTTTGTTAAATCCATGTGATCTTGAATAAGCCAAAACGGGTTCTGAGAATAAGCTTTTAAAGCTTTTTAAAATATATTTCTCGAGGTTATTTCTGCTGGGTGTAACGTCAATAAATGAAAGATATTGGCCAGCGAATGAATGAGACTCACTGTCTTCGCTTAACGCGGAAGTACGAATACTAATCTTTCTCCACCTTTTTTTGGAAATGTTTTTGTGAAGAGATTCAATTTTTGTGTTTTCAAGTTTTACAGACTGCATGATTTTGTCAATTTGTAGTCGTATTTTTTTTTGATTGGTTTGGCGTGAGAGAGTAGAGTTTACAAACCTATTAACTCGCTTTATGGTGGCGGGGTAGTTGACTATAATATCAGAGAAAAGAGTAGCTTCAAATGGCGGTACACGATTGGGGTGGAGTTTTCTAATCAGTGCTAGGTTATCTGCCTTGGTGCCATAATTCATAATAAAGCTCCACTAAGTATAAGTAGTAGGCTATGTATAACAATAACTGTTTTGACGGCAATGTTGCTTCGGCTGAATAAATGGATAAATAATGATATGAACGCTGAAATTAACGCAAAAACTATAGTTGATTTTACGTATGAAAGCGCAATTCCGGCTATCATAAGTTGGATACTAATTACGATCACTGCGGTTTCTCTGCCCCATACTGCTATGTAGGTATCTTTTACTACTCGTCCTTTTGGGTCTTTTCTTATGGTAAATTTTCGACCAATTTCTATCGATATTAGCAAATTAATAAAAAAAACGATCCAGGCAAAAGTCTCTACACTTATATTTGCATCGAATACGCTGCATAACCAGATCGCGTAAAAGATAAATATTATTTCGTGTAAAACAAAGTAAAGAGTAAAGTGCTTTTCTAGCCACTGACTACAAAAAAAATCCTTAGCCATGATTATTGAGTAGAGTAGTACGGGCATATACCAGATCAACGAAACAATCCCACCCGCTAATAGTACTGCAGCCATTTCTGTTAAAAGAGCTATTATTCCGAGAATAATAAGGTTAGTGCGATCAATAATACCTCTTTGGAATGGTCTTGTGGGGAAATTAACATCATCGTGGTGTTTGTCCTTAAACTCGTCTGTGATTCGTTGGCGTAACAAGATGGCGGCAAAGGCAACCATAACCAGAAAAATCAAGGAAGAGTCTATGGAACCAGGATATGGTCGAGGTATACTGGCGGTTGATAAGGCAACGATCACCGATATTAGCAAAACTCCGGGAATAGGAAATCGTTCATTAATATATGTCAAGAGATTATTTTTTTCCATAGGCATGAAACTTGATGTAATTATATCACGGTACTTTCAACGATAGCGCGGCGTATTAGGAGTAAAACAATACCACGCTATATAAAAAATTGGAAAATTCCACTTGGCTGGGGATGAGAAACGTATTTCAGAAGAATATTCATTGCTAAAATTATCACTTGGAAATACAGGATGGAAAACATCAGATGAGTTTTGTGTTTTTCACGACTCAGGCATATTATGAAATAGTGAAATTACATATCGTATATACTAGAGAAAGTGAACGAGCACGGCTTAGGTATACCTTTGAAAGACGAGACTTCTACCTTTCAAAAAATCATCCCGTGAACCTGCCAGATACTATTACGCTAAGCAATCTCAAACTTGAGGATGCACTGTTAGCGGCAGACAAAGAATTCCCAAGCAATGATGCTATTGCTGCAAAAAAGCAAATACAAGCCTGCTGGCATGAACATGTGTATTCTATAATGCATTATTTTGAATCTCTCACATTTGAATTACCAGAATCTATTCAACTGACCCTAACTCAGTACGGCGGGGGTGGCTCATATAACGTTAATACTAGCGAAATAATTGTCAATATAAACTATAATACGGATCCGCTATCAATATTGATTCACGAAATAACACATATCATTGTGGATGCCGGTCTTGTTCATAAGTTTGGGCTAAACCACGAAGAGAAAGAGGGCCTTGTAAAGTGGCTCATAACGAATGATACGAAACTTAGTGAGTTTATTATCGTACCTAAAAGATCACCTATCGATAGACCGAAGCAAACCGTACTAGATGAGCTCGATAGGCGAGGTTACGCCCGTTAACTATAACTAGGATTTAAGCGCTTATGCTTGGCTGGGGATGGGGGTTAAAATTCACAAGCAACTTGAAACTGGTCAGAGTCAAACTTCTTTTGATCTTCTTCGCACTCATAGTAACTCTCCATATGTTTACCCCACTGCTTATCTCCCTCGCTTCTGACGTGGTTAATTGTCAAAATACTAAAACTTGCTATCGTAAAGCATCCCACAATAAGTAGGAGCATAGTGATAAGCTTCTTCTTTTTAAATCTGAGTTTTTTACTTCGTACAATAAAGCCTATCAATATTACACCAAAAGCAGCGCTTAGTATGGCAAGGGCATACCAAAGAGGGTGTACATAACCCGGACAAGATTCGACTATTCCTCCTGCGCAATTAGATGCACCCGCTATTTGCTGTAAGAATTGGAACATACATAAAATAATACAACAAAAAAAATTCTGAGGAAATCTTTTAAATGCCTTATTCTTAGCTAGGCATAGTAGAGAGTTAACATGCTTGCCTTGGGTGGGGGATGTGTTCCAGGAAGAATGTCTACCAAATCAAATATTCGAGCCGATATATAGCTACTTACGAGCCCCCAGTCTCTAGTCAGTTTGTAGATATGATAAAATTACCTTATGCCAAAAACCGAGGATTTAGATACAAAAGCATCAGACGAGCCGTCATTTCATTCTGACGAAATATATTACTTTAATACCCATCGACCCAGAGACTTAGTATTGGTACTACAGAACAGATATGAAGGCTTTGACCCAAAAATAATACCAGATTTAGTAGAACAAGCTATTGATCGTAAAATTACAAGCATTGTGGCGAATCAAAATTTTGGCACCGGACATTTGATATATATCTTGGATACAGATCAAGGTCAAATAGTTTTTCGTGCCAATAGACATCTTGATAAACCCGAACATTACATGGATCTCGAAAAAATATTTACCGAAAAATACAAAAAAGCTGGGGTACCAACGAATACGGTTTTGTATACTGATACGTCGCGTAAAACTGTGGATTTTGATTTTCAGATAATGAAACTTTTACCGGGCAAAGATCTAGAGGACGACTGGCAGGGTAATCAAGAACAATATGACACTATCAGTCGCCAGCTTGGGCAAATAGTAGCTCTACAGTACAAAGTACCAGTAGACGGTTGGGGAAGATTTAAGCCAGGAGAAAAATTACAGGGAGCACACGGCAGTGCGCACGAATATCTAATGGCTTATGTAGATTACGACTTAGAAATCATGGCTATTCATGGCTTGATTACCAAAGATCAAAAATCGGTAATTGCAGGCTTTTTAACTGCACAAAAAACAATGCTCGACCAACAAAACCAAGCATATTTGGTGCATCACGACATAGCAGATCACAACATTCGCTACGAAGGTGATCAGGTACTGGCATTATTTGATTGGGAAAATGCGGTTGCATATGATCCGATATCAGAACTTGGTAGCGCATCTACGTGGGTATGTCACTATCCGCGACGCCAAGCTATGATCGAAGGATTTTTAAAAGAGCTTGGTT
>JBBTRW010000113.1:0-5315 GCA_038064995.1 Patescibacteria group bacterium
AAAGAAACTAGCGATGGAAGACCCTGACGACGTTCAGGCAGTTGACTTTTTAAAGAAACAACTGGGCAACGACATAGATATCTTTATCACTACCCACGATAATATTTTGCGAACTCTGGATAACTATCGCGGCGATGTAGCTGACGAGTTAAGTGATGTTATAGCTGAACAGGGCGAAGAAGATGCCAAGACAGAGGACGTTTCAGCTAGTGACATTGCCGAAGATTCGCCAATCAGCCAAACCGTCAACCTACTGTTAGAGTACGCTATTCGTGCGTCTGCCAGTGATGTACATATTGAACCTCGCGAAGAATTTATCCAGGTTAGATATCGTATTGACGGTGTTTTACAAGAAGCCAACCGCCTGCCAACAAATGTCGCAGGTGCTTTGGTTAGCCGTATTAAAATTTTGGCTAACCTAAAAATCGACGAAAGGCGCGTCCCGCAAGACGGACGTTTCAAGATATCTATCCTGGGGCGAACATATGCACTGCGTGTTTCGACATTGCCAATTGCAGATGGTGAAAAGATTGTTATGCGTATCTTGGACGAAGGTAACCATGCACTAACCTTGCAGCAACTGGGTTATTGGGGGCATTCGCTTGGCGCAATAGAAAAGGCTATTTTACAACCACACGGAGTTATTTTAGTCACAGGCCCAACTGGGTCAGGTAAATCCACTAGCCTTCTTAGTCTGCTGTCAATTTTGAACAGCTCGGCAGTTAACATTTCTACAGTGGAGGACCCCGTTGAATACAAAATACCTGGGGTAAACCAAACACAAGTTAATGTAAAGGCTGGTATGACATTTGCTGGCGGGCTGAGAGCTTTGCTTCGTCAAGACCCTAACATTATCATGGTGGGTGAGATTCGAGACACCGAAACTGCCGACCTAGCCATTCAGGCCGCGCTGACCGGCCACCTTGTATTTAGCACGTTGCACACCAACAATGCCGCTACGGCACTGCCACGTCTGCTAGAAATGGGCATAGAGCCATTTCTAATTGCCTCTACCGCGCGAGCAATAATAGGTCAGCGACTAGTCAGAAAACTTTGTACAAACTGTCGAGTTCCGTACGAACCAAATTCAGATGAAATGAAAGAAATCGGTGAGACTTTTGGCATAGACAAGCCAGAAGTAATGACGCGCATTCACGAGCTGGAGAAAAAGGCTGCGTCCCAACATATTGGTGACTCTATCGGTACCGAACTTGGCAGTGTTGAGAACGGTATTAAGAAATTGTATAAAGCCGGTGATAACGGCTGTGACAATTGTAATAAAACCGGTTACAAGGGTAGAATGGGTATATACGAAGTACTTGATAACACAAATGCAATTCAAAAAATGATTGTAGCAAATGCTACCAGCAGTGGTATCCAGGAACAAGCGATAAAAGAAGGAATGGATTCAATGCAAGTTGATGGGCTGATCAAGGCGCTGCGCGGCGAGACTAGTATTGAAGAAACCCTAAGGGTCACCAGAGAATAATTATGATTTTCATATACAAAGCAACAAACAAAAGCGGCAGTGAAATCTCGGGAACAGTTGAGGCTAATGACCGCGCTGGAGCTATCGATGCGCTAACTAAGCAACAGCTAAAGCCAGTCAGCTTAAAAGCAAAAGGTAATGAGGTTGACGTTGGCTCTTTTTACAAGCGTTTTTTCGGTTCGAAAGTAAAAATGAACGCTTTGGTTATTTTCACCCGACAGCTTGCAACCATGGTCGGCGCAGGAGTCCCCTTACTAAGGGCTATTAACTCTCTTAAAGATCACTCCAACGATGCGGTTCTGTCAGCTGCCCTAAATACGGTGACATTAGATGTACAAAGCGGAATGAGCCTTGCCGACGCTATGGAGAAACATCCAAATGCATTTAACGAAGTTTACGTTAACATGGTACGGGCTGGTGAAGCTGCCGGTATTTTAGATGAAATCTTAGGACGCCTGGCACAGCAACAGGAAAAATCAGCCACAATCAAAAAGAAAGTAAAAGGCGCCATGACATATCCTATTATTCTGTTGATTATTACAATTTTTGCGTTTTTTGGTTTGATGCTTTTTGTTATACCTCAAATTGGTAAAATTTTAACTGATCTTGGTGGGCCAGACGTGGAGCTACCTATTTTGACACAAATTATGTTAGGTATAAGCGACTTTTTAATCAATTTTTGGTACATCGTGATCATCGCGCTAGCAGGGTCAATATTTGGATTTAGCAAATTTGCCAAGACGTCAAAGGGGCGGAGGACTATCCATGCTACCCTGCTGAAAGCTCCTGTGTTAAAGAATATCATAGTTAAAATTGCAGTTGCACGTTTTTCCAGAACCTTTGCCTCGCTTATGGGCGCAGGTGTTAGTGTTGTAGAATCTCTTCACGTTACTGGAAAAGCTATTGGCAACGTTATGTACGAAGACGCAATTAATAATTCGATTGCCGAGATAAAGAACGGAAAACAACTTAGCGAAACCCTGGCTGGCAGTCCGCTATTTCCCGATATCGTCTCCCAGATGCTAGCTGTGGGTGAAGAAACCGGAAAAACAGACACTGTACTGTTAAAGGTAGCGGATTTTTACGAAGAAGAGGTCGATGTGGTGCTAGAAAGCCTTAGTTCTATAATCGAGCCTGTGATGATTGTCATCATGGGTGGTATGGTTGGTTTAATCGCAGCCAGTGTAATGGGTCCTATCGCCTCTATTGCTCAGAATATTAAAACTTAGTAGAATGAAACCTAGTAAATAAAGAGTGGGCAAAATATTTTGAGCAAAGTTTTCTTTCAGGACAAACCTATAATCGGAGTCGATATCAACCAGACTGGCATCAAAATAATGGCTGTCGATACTGGACGTTGGACGGTCGCTGGTTATGGGTCGATCGACCTTGATCCCACCGAAGCCCAAAAAAGCATGGAGGGTGATGGTGAATATTTGGGAAAAAATATTCGCGATCTTTTAAAAGAAAAGAAAATCGGCAAAATATCCACCAACCATGCCGTACTTAGTATTCCGACCGCTAAAACATATGCACGAACCTTTTCCGTTCCCAATAAAGAAGCGGGCAAGCTAAAAGACGCTATCGAGCTAGAAATAGAGCAATATATACCCGTACCAATTAGTCAGCTGTACGTTGATCATCAGGTTATCAACAAAGACAAAAACGATACTACTGTTCAAATTTGCGCAGTTCCCAGAAATACTGTTGATACATGCATATCGGCTGCAAATTCGGCCGGACTGGATGTTGTTATGGTTGAACCCAGCGTTAATGCGATTGCTCGCCTATTGGCGTTTGCCGAAGAAGGCAGTTTACCAACAATAATCGTAGATATTGGCCCCGCCTCCACGGATATAGCAATTTTAGACGGAACAATAAGGGTTAGTGGAGGCGTTGCCATTGGTGGAAATACATTTACCCTGGATATCGCAAAGAAAATCAACGTACCGTTAGAAAGTGCCCACCAGATGAAAGTACAGCACGGATTAGCTGTGAGCCCTCGTCAGGAAAAAATCAAATCAGCCATCGAGCCTAGTTTAAATCGCATTCTTAACGAAATTAAAAAGATAATACGTTACTATAGCGAACGACTAGACAGCGAAAAACGATTGGAACAAGTTGTAATTGTTGGTGGTGGTAGCAATGTACCGGGCCTAGGCGACTATTTTACCAACGCATTAATCATGCCAGCGCGTGTTGCTAGCCCATGGCAAATCCTCAACTTTGGCGAGCTAGAGCAACCGCCAAAGCAGTTCAAGGCGCGCTATATAACCGTTGCAGGCCTCGCTAGCGTAAAGCCAAAGGAGATCTTTCGATGATTAACCTGATTGGTCCAGATAGAAAAAAACAACTGCTTGCAGCCAGGAGAAATAGCATTTGGATTCGCTATGGCTTTCTCTTGACCAGCGCTCTTGTGACAATTCTGTTAATCTTGGGCGGTACGGCTTTTTTCTTCTATGGGCAAAAGCAAAGCCAAGATGAAGCTTTAAGAGCTAACCAAAAAAAACAATTTACAACTGAATACAGAAAAAGAGAGACAGAGGTAACAGAGTTTCGCAAAAAACTAAATACTGCAAAATCTATTTTTGATGCCGAGACATACTATAGTGCTATTATTTTAGAAGTAGCGAAAACTATGCCAAAAAATACAATTCTTAGCACGATCAGTTTTGATTCTAGCACCTTCCAGTCACAGCAAACCTTAACCTTTCAATCTAAAGCGGTTAGTGATGCCCTGGCCCTAAAGACTGCTTTTGAAAAAAATCCACCTCTTTCCAGTAAAGTTCACTTTTCGGTTGTCGAAAAAATTGATCCTGAAGGTCTGACTGGACAAAGTGCTAAATATCCAGTAAGTATTACAATGTCTATGGAACTTAAAAAACCAGATAATTCCGTAGATTCATCTAGTAATAAGTCAAAGGCAACGGGTAATTAACATGAAGACAAAAGGAATGAGCGCATCGCTGGTAGAAAAAATCCTTATACTTGTAGTAGTGGTTATTTTCTGTGCAACTATAGCTGTCTACCACTTTTTATCAAGCTTTGCGAAATCACAAGCCATAGCAGCTAATCATTCTATGATTACAGCACAGTCCAGTCAAAAGGACATCGAGAGTTTGCAAAAATCTTATGAATGGATACAGAAAAATCCAGATGCAGTCAAAAAAACTGGGCAAGTTGTAGCCGATGCAAGCGAGTACAAATACCAAAACCAAGTAATAAAAGATATTGAGTCTTTCGCCAAGCAGGTCGGTCTAAATATTACAAAATACACATTTAGCGAGTCGGCTGCTGACGAGACAGCTACAGGCAGCGGAGCCTCTGCAACAGCCCCCGCCAGCGGATCTTCAGATTCAGCTCCGGCGGCGACCGGTACAGCAGCGGGGGGCCTGCCTGCTGGGTTGGTTTCAGCAACAATCGACATAGGATTTGACGAAGAAGTTCCCTACACCAAGGCACTACAGTTTATTAAAAAGATCGAACAAAACGTAACTAGAATGCAGATTACCAGCCTGTCGCTTGCGCCTGTCGAGGACGACCGCAGTCAAGTGACGGTATCCATGACGATTAGCATTTTTATAAATAAGGGATCCTAGGAAACTTAAATGAGCCAGAGCATAAACCCAGCAGAGTCATTATTCAAAGCAATAGGACTAGTTAGAAAACTTCATTATGTTATATTTGCGATCGTTATAACTATAATCATTGGCCTTGCTATAACAGCTGCGGGTAGCTTGCTTAACATGCCAAATGATAACACGTTCGAACAATCACTTGCGGCCAAAAGAGTTGTTGAAGATTTTGATAAGGATACAACTATACC